>JBNNDZ010000376.1:0-4445 GCA_050285865.1 Puniceicoccales bacterium | reverse complement strand
GACCGGTATGTAATCCGGCTTGGTCGGTGTGGCAAAAACCGGACCGACGGCAAAATAATCCAACAATGCCGCCTGGGCAATTGCCCCCTGAGCCTGCGCCGGGGAATGTGTCGACAGGCCTAGAATGCGGTCCGGCCCAAGCGCCGCCCGCACGGTGTCCACCGGGTCGTCATCCTGGCCGATGTGCACGCCGAGCCCCGGGTATTCGAGCGCAAGCTGCCAGTCGTCATTCACCACCAACGGCGTCGGAGATCCAGCAAACAGCGGCAAAATTTGCTCCAACAGCGCGCGTCGCTCGTCTAAATCCGACCCTTTGGCCCGCAACTGGACAATGTCTGCACCGCCATCTAGCAGCGCCTTACATTTGTCGACCCATTGCGCACGGGGCGCATAGCCGGTATCGAGAATCCCGTAAACACGGGGCGGCTGGGGCCAGCGAAAACTCATCTGTCGCGGTGCCTTAGGACTTTTTCTTCGACTCGTCGTCGAGGCTCGAAGTCATGTTGAAATCGTCATCGTCGTCATCCGAAACGACCTCCAACTTCTTCGCGTCCTCGTATTCCGAGTCCTCACCCCTGCCCTTGCTCCAGTCAACGGATTCCACGGGCTCTTCAACCCGCACCGAGGCGCTTTTCTTGAAGCCGGTGGCGACGAAATCCACTTCACCCACTTCAATGCCGTGGGTGTCTTTAAAAGTCTTGGTTACGTGACGGCGCAAGGCGTCGCGGACGTCCGCCAGGCGCTGACCTTCGTATAGCTTGGCGCGGATTAACACGTTGACCCGGCGGCCCTTCTTGCGAAACCGAATCTTCGGCGCGCTGGCCGTTTCGACGTTTTCGCAGGACAGGTGAACCAGGTCCCGCAACGCGCCATGAGTCGTTTCCACAGTGCCGCCTTCATCGCGCAACACTTTGAAATTGCGGCGCTGGTGCTTGATGCGCCACAGAATGATGAGCACAATGATGACACCAATCGTGCCGCCCCACCAATAAAAGGTGTGCGGCGCTCCCCAAGCATAAGTCTGCTCGAAAAAGCGATTGAGCCAGTCGTTGCCCTCCATGGAAGTCGCTTACGGGATTAGTCCGTGTGAGGCTCGCTCCACGTTTCGCGGGGCTCTTCCTTGGCGGTAGGCTCCATCACGACACCATCAATAAACACGTCGACCTTGCTGACGCTCTTGTCCGTCATGCGCTGCACTTCCTGGCGAACATGCTCCTGAATGATCTTGGCGATCTTCGCAAGCTCGACGCCGAAACGCATTTCCACGTGAATCTTCACCACGTAGTTGCCCGCTTCATCTTCGGTAACATCTACGCCGCGGTCGCTCTTGCGGCCACCAAAGGTTTCCCAAATGCCATCCGTACCATCCTTGACCGCATGCACGCCGTCGATGGAGATCGTCGCCATCTTGACGATGTTCGCCACTACCTGGAAGGTAATGTGGTATTCGTCGCCCGTTTCACTTTCGTCAGTGGGTACGGGGATCGTGTGCTGGTCGGGCTCGTCAATCGGGCCGTTATCGGATTTCTTTTTCGCTGACATGATCTTGTCTAAATTATCGAGGTGGACCTTAGGTCAAAGTCTGTGTGTTTAATAACGACACATAAACAAAAAAATTGCGGGCGAAAACCAAAATATCAGCAGGTCATGGGCTTACATCGAATCATCGATGGTAAACACATCCCGCGGCGTGCGGCTTAGGAACTCCTCAATATATTTCGTGGTGACGTTGCCACTGCGGAAGACGGGGTCTTTCATCACGGCGGCGCAAAATGGTGTGGTCGTCTTAATGCCACGGATCAAATACTCGTTGAGCGCGCGGTACATACGGTCCATCGCGATCTCACGGGTGCGCCCGTAAACCATCAGCTTGGCCACCATGCTGTCGTAGTGCGGCGGCACCACGTAGCCCTGGTAAACATGCGAATCCACCCGGACGCCATGGCCACCGGGGGCGTAATAGAAAGTCACCTCACCGGGACATGGTGAGAAATTACGGGTTGGGTCTTCGGCGTTGATCCGGCACTCAATGCAATGGCGCAGAATTTTGATGTCCTTCTGGTCCAGTTCGAGGGGTTCACCGCTGGCAATGCGAATCTGGCGCTTCACGAGGTCGAGCCCGGTGACTTCTTCGGTCACCCCGTGCTCCACCTGGATGCGGGTATTCATTTCGATGAAATAGAAGTCGCCGTTTTTATCGACGAGGAACTCGATCGTGCCGGCATTCTGGTAATTACACTCCTGCGCAATGCGCACGGCGGCTTCACCCATTTTCTTACGCAGCTTGTCGTCGAGGAATGGCGACGGGGCCTCCTCGATCAGTTTCTGGTAGCGGCGCTGGACCGAGCAGTCACGCTCGCCCAAGTGGATGATCTTGCCGTGTTCGTCCGCGAGGATCTGAAACTCGATGTGGCGCGGCTCTTCGATGTATTTTTCAATGTAAACATCGCCATTGCCGAAGGCCTTTTCTGCCTCGATGCGGGCCGTATGGAACTCCTTGGCGAAGGCCATGGCATTGTGAGCCAGGCGCATGCCCTTACCACCGCCGCCGGCAACCGCTTTAATAATGACCGGGAAACCGATTTCCTTGGCAATCTTGGTCGCCTCAATTTCATGGGCAATGGGGCCATCGCTACCGGGAATAATGGGGGCCTTTGCGCGCTTGGCGACTTCCTTGGCCATCGCCTTGTCCCCCATCAGACGGATTGTTTCCGACTTCGGGCCGATAAACTTGATGTTGCAGCTTTCGCACTGCTCAGCAAATTCCGCATTCTCCGACAGGAAGCCGAAGCCCGGGTGGATCGCATCGACGTCGGCAATTTCGGCCGCGCTGATGATGCGATCGGCCTTGAGGTAGCTCTGCGCCGACGGAGCCGGACCAATGCAGATCGCCTCGTCGGCCAGTTGGACGTGCAGGCTCTGCTCATCCGCTTCGGAATAAACCGCCAGCGTGCGCACACCGAGTTCGCGGCAGGCGCGCACGATGCGCAAGGCGATCTCGCCGCGGTTGGCAATAAGTATCTTCTGGATCATTGATTAAACGACAATGCGGGTGCTGGAACAGCCCCGACCAAATGGGGTGCGGGCTTACTTCTTAACCTTGAACAGCGGCTGACCGTATTCGACGGCCTGGCCGTTTTCGACCAGTATCTCGACCACGGTACCACTCTCTTCCGCCATGATTTCGTTCATGACCTTCATCGCCTCGATGATGCAAACGACCGAGTCGTCCTTCACCTTCGTGCCGATGTCCACGAACGGTTTGCTGTCCGGCGTGGGGGCGCGGTAGAACGTGCCGACCATCGGGGACTTGATTAACGAAACACCGGGCTCCTCCTTGGGCGCAGCCGGGGCGGCAGGCGCGGATTCTACCGGTGCCGCTGGCGCAACGGCCATCGGTGCCGGAACCGGCTGAGCCTGAATCACATGGGCACCACCCTGACGGCAGATGCGCAGCTTCAGCTCTTGTTCCTCAAGCTCGAACTCCGTCAAGTCGGAGCGCTTCATGAGGTCGACGATCTGTTTGATCTCCTTAATGTCCATATACAAATTTCAGCAATGAGTCATTCAACCGGAAACAGTAGTTTAGCAATCGGAAAACATTAGGCAGCCTGTGCCGGAAGGGGCAATGCCAATTTTCATGGTTGTTTGATGTAACGGAGAAGGGGAATTGGGCGGGGGAAGATAGGCAGAAGGCAGATGGCAGAAGAATCCACCACTGAGACTAATTTCCCATTTCCGACCACCAATCACTCTCGACACTTCTGCCTTCTGCCTTCTGCCTCTCCTCCCCCTCCCCCTCTAAACAGAAAAGCCCAGCACCGACCGGGCAGATGCTTACCCCAGCATGGGATTCACCTTGTTTTTCAACACATTCGGTGATTTTGGGAACCCAAGGGCATATTCGAGCGTCTTAACTATAACCTTCGTGCACCACTATGCCCGATTCACACCTTATAACAGCCAATTTGGCGAAGAACCTGATCGTGTTAACGATTTGTGATCAGATCGAGAACGTGCGGGTTCGGCGTATTCGCGAGGAAATTATTCCGCTGGTGCGCCTGTTCGACGAGCCTGTCACCTTGCTGGTAGACATGCGCGAAGCCCAAGGCGACCACCTGGATGCCCTGGAAGAGCTGACCGCGCTCTACCGCGAGTTCGAGGGCACGGCAATTCGCCGCATTGTCCGTGTCCACGCCAATGACAACGACGACCACGGCACCGGCATTTCAGACATTTTCCACCTGCGTCACGTGGCCAAAAAACGTGTTCTGAAAATGAAAGACGCCCTCCGCTACTGCGAGGACGAGTCCGAATACGCCGAAGAGCCTCGCGCCTCCTCAGCGTAATTCAGGTAAATTCCACGCAAAAGGTAGGGAGGGCTGGCCTCAGCCCTCCGCGCGTCACACCCATCCAGACGTGCGTGACCATTAGCGCGCGTGACG
>JBNNDZ010000375.1:0-4709 GCA_050285865.1 Puniceicoccales bacterium | reverse complement strand
CAGGCGCGCTGGCGCGACAGAACCCAGTCGGGCCGGTTCTCGACCATCGAATGGATCCGGTTGCGCCCGGTCTGCGGCGTCCATTTCACCAGCCGGTCGATGCTGGCCAGCGCGCGCTGACGGATCGTGTCGCCATATTCGTCCATGCCGTCGGTCAACGGCTTGTCGATCGCCGCGAACCACTGCGCGGTGTTGCGATAGATCAGCGGCGCCTTGGACCGCCAGCTATGCGGATAGCTGTGCTTGATCTTGCCCTTGGCCAGCAGCCCGCCGGCCCATGCCAACTGCTTGATCACGCTGACATTGGCCGGACCGCGCGTGTCGCGGCCGCGTTGCCTTGGCGCAAACGAAGCTGCGTCGAAAAACGCTGGCAATGTATTTCACGCCACCTTCACTAAGTGAGTATGTGCTTGACCGTGTGGAATCTTTTGGCGCCGATTTCGTCGAACACCGCTTCATAGATCCGGCCGCTGGAGGTGCCTCTTTTGTCGGGCCTATAGCACTACGGATGATAGAACGGGGTGCTACGTCAAGCTTTATTACCGAAGCATTGCATGGGGTTGAAATTGATCCAGCCCTTGCCGAGTTCGCGAGGGCTGCGGCCCATTCTGTAATTGGTCGTCCTGTTGACCACATGATCACATGTGGCGACGGCCTGGTTCAAGGACAGTCAGGTAAGTTTGATGCCGTAATCGGCAATCCTCCGTACAGAGTTTTGACTCCTGCTCAGAGAAAGCGGATGCCTGTTTGGGCCAAACCAGTTCTCGGAAACTACGCGAATTTATATTCGCTATTTATCCTCCGTGGACTGCAGCTCTTGCGAGAGAATGGATTGTTGGCGTTTTTGGTGCCAACCAGTTTCATAACCGGAAATTATTTTGGGAAACTCCGACAACACATCTCCGAGGTATCCACAATTCTCTCAATTGATATCATTGAGCAGAGGAAGGAGTTCTTCCGGAACGTTTCCCAGGACGTATGTCTGTTAGTGTGCCGCAAGTCGACCCAACGAGCGAAGTCGTATACCGCGGTGGCACGACTTGTGGATAAAGATATGCGCTCGCGTAGCATGCCCGCATACGCAATCGAGGTATCGAGCAACAAACCTTGGCTGCGCACTACTGGCGGTCGCCCTCGGGCAACGCCCGAAACCCTCGAAAGTTTAGGTTACACTGTTCGATGCGGGCCGATTGTTCACAATCGCGACGATGGTCTTTCGGAAGGCATTAGACGACGCAGAAAATGCGCTGTTCCGTTAGTGTGGGGGCACGTGATACGCCCACTTTTGGCAGTCGAGCCAGCCTCGCGATCCAGTAAACCGGGTACAGGCCGCATAACGTTTGTTTCTACCGCCCGGCAAACACCACCGGAAACTAAACCTTCAATCGTGCTTCAACGGACCAACAGTGGAGACCAAGATCGGCGAATACGAGCAGGCTTTGTCGACAGCAACTGGTTGAAGAAGTACGGTGGTTTCTACGGGGAAAACCATGTAGTGGTAATCTCCCCAGATGCGACGAAACAGCAGCGTTGCTCGCTCTATACCCTTCTGAGGATCATTTCCACAAGGTCGGTGGATCGCCGACTTCGTCCTCTTTTGTCCTCCAACAGTATTAACGTAACTGCCTTGCGCGAATTGCAGTTGCCGAAGCTTTCGGAGCACAAATTCAGGCTGATAGACGGGTGCAGCGACAAGGAGCTCGAGTCCATTGTCGAAAAGGCTTACGGCTGATGTCGAAACGCGGTCGAAATCGTCGTTGGAGACAGGAAAAGCAAGCCGATCAGCGCTCTCGTAGAGAGGAGGACATCAGGGCGCTCACGGCGAGACTGCAGGAAACGGCCAAGGCAAATAAATCTGATGCGGCAAAAGAGAGCAGGCCTCTTAAGGATACATTCGATCCGCAAAAAATCGTTCTATTGAGAAGCGGAAACTTAGAAAGTAAGCCATTAGATATAGGTATGGCCAAAGCGGTACACGCTTTCCGTCAGGTCTTGCTGGATCGTCAATCTGCAGTCATTCTAAGCTGGCCAAACGGGCTCCCCGGTGTATCAGCATTACACAGTTTGGCGCTGCTCTGTGAACTGGCCGAGGGACCGGATTGGTTTCAGGGGTTCACGACTGTCTTTTACCCAGCGAGCGCGCGGACTGGCGCCAATCAAAGAGCGCTTCTAGTCAATAGGGACTGGCTTCTTTCCGCAAATAGTCCTTGGTTAAATGCGCATTATTCTCACCTGTCTACGACTTCGACAGGTCCAGAAAAAGCGCAAGCGCGGTTTCATAACATGCTTGCACGGACGAAAGACTTAGGGCCCGAGGCACTCGCTCGCTTTCCTCTGGCCAGGTCTATTGTCGAACGAACCGGTGACCGAGGCCATCCGACGTTGTTCGAACTGATAGCGAGGCGAAAGGTCGACGCTCATGGACAAGTCTCCCAACCTGAAGAGGCCTTTCTTGACCGATCGAGACGCCTGTCCGAACTCTTAACTTCAAAGAAAAATGCCTCCGACTACCAACGAGTCGAAGCCGTCGATCCCGAGACAACGCCCTGGTTGCTGTCTACTATCCACGGCGCTAGCCCGCAAACGAGCTGGGGTATTTGCACGTTACCAAGCAAGCGAAAACCAAATGTCATTCTGCTCGACCTTCAATATCGCGCGCGCGCTCGACTTGGCGAAAATTGGCGACAAGAAATATCGGGTGCGGTTTCCAAGCTCCGGCATGGCGATCAAGAACTCCCACTCCTTCTCGTAACTGATGACCCGTTCATTGCAACCTATTTAAAATGGGAACTTTGCCGAAAGCCAAAAGGACGAGAGAAGAAGCGCCCTCTGCCGGTGATGTTTGTTCGCCAGCAAACTTCAGAGATTTTGTCTTCCAACACGACGCAAGACACACCCGAAGAACGCACAAGCTCAAACCTTGAAATCACTGTTCAGGTCTTTGCGAGTGATGTTGCAACTTTCGCTGCAAGAGCGATGGAAATCAGAAGAACTGTATCCGGACTTGCTGACGGCGCCATAGCGCGATCTATCGGTGCTTGTCTTGCTCGCCTCCGCTCGATTGCCAACGCACCGCTCTCACAATCAGGCGTTAGCGACGCGCTCTTCGACCCTGACGAACCTCATTTATCCAATCGACTGCTCAGAACATTCGATATAGGCGCGACAATCGCTGAGTTGAGGGGGCACGCATCGAAAGCAGGCGGATTCGAGAGCGAAGTTTTGTCTCTTGCATCGGAAGCAGCTGAGCTCGCAAAATCACTTTCATCCGAGGCCGCGGTGACAACAGGCCATCTCTATCGTTCAAAGCTGCAGACGTTGCCCAAACGTGGAACAAGAACTTTGGTGGCAACGGCCGGCGCTTCATCGACCCAGCTGCTGGAGCGTTGGCTGGAGTCCGACGCCAGTTTATCCGATGTGGCGGATCGCCTCGGTGAAAAATTTGATGTTGCTCCGGCGCGTGATGCTATCAGAAAAATGGAATTAGCAGGATCCTCGCCCAAACCCTATGGTCACGTTCTTTTGCTGTCGACCCAGCCGCGGGACACGTTTGCGATTATATCAAACCCGGCGTGCCCGCCGAGAATTGAGATTGTCAGCGACGCCGCGAGCGCAAAGTTTTTGGCAGACTATGGAAAATCGCTTCTGCAGTATTGGCCCGAAAATGACGCAGGCCAGCACCGGATTGGCAAAGCGCTAAAAGAAATTGATGCCAATCTCGAAAGCCGTATCGCAGAACTACCAGAATTCACGCTTGGGGAACCTTCGAACTCTGAAACGTCTATTATCGATTTGTCCGTTCAGTCGGGTGGATTGAGAACTGCAACGCTTGCCATTCACACCGTCGACGGAGACATCATACACGCTAACCCCCAGACTACGTTTGTTGCCCGAGTTCCGGCTGATCTCGAAAAGTTCGAATACGTTCGCACTAACAGAATTACGCAAGGTCGCGAGATTCTTGTTCCTAGGCCGACTTTTTTGGAAGCTGTTGAAGCATCCTATGAGTTTCGAGCAGCGGCTGCCCCTCTTTTGGCGGATTACCACAATTCGATCACTCAGCGGGTCGACGGACATGGGAAAGGCGTTCAGTCCATGGCGTTAGAGATTCTTGCACGCATCAATTGCGATCCACCGCCAACACTTCAAAGTGTGAGACGTTGGCTGAATGTTGCCTCGCAACGCGACGTGCCAATCGAGCTTCGCACGCCTCAAGCACCCCGTGATTATTCGCATTTTCTCGCTTTCTCCAAAGCTCTCGCCATCGATGAGACGATCGCCGAAATCTACTGGTCTCTTGCTATCGTCGCTACTCGCGGCGGCCGTATTAGATCCGGACTGCAGTTGCGGAAGTTGTATGCCGCGGCTCTGATCGACCCCGATGCACTCATTAGAAAAAACAGCGCTGCACGCCCGCTTATCGACAAGATCCAGGACTTGTCCGCTGAGCATGTCAGCGAAGTGCTACGCATAGAACACCTTCGACCGGAGGACGCATGAAACCTGTACCTTTGAGATCCGCAGAAATTGAAGACCTTGAAGAGCTGAAAGAAGGGATTTGCGATAGTCTTGTAAACCTGACTTTTCAGCGTGTAAGTGGCTTTGGGCCGAGCGGTAGCATCATATTCGGGCGCAAACCCAGTCGACACTTCGTGTCAGGTTTTCT
This sequence comes from Puniceicoccales bacterium, assembly GCA_050285865.1. Taxonomy (GTDB): domain Bacteria; phylum Verrucomicrobiota; class Verrucomicrobiia; order Opitutales; family Cerasicoccaceae; genus Cerasicoccus. The sequence continues at coordinate 43 of JBNNDZ010000375.1, read as the reverse complement.
TCTTCCTGGATACGACCCAACAGGCGAAGAAGACGAAACCAGT
>JBNNDZ010000374.1:0-3524 GCA_050285865.1 Puniceicoccales bacterium | reverse complement strand
CGGCGGTTTGCCGCAGGAGCGCGTCGAGTTGGCGACCGAGGTCGAAGGAAATTGCCATCCCGCCAAGACTAGCGAATCACAGGCGAGGTCAAGCCTAGGCGCGAATTCTCTCTACGGAATCTCGTCACACTGCCCTTCGGTGTCGCCACGTTCTGCGCTATTGCTCTCGCCGCCGCACCGAAGCGCGGCGGCACAACAAACCTTAGTCGGCGAACGGATAGTCCGTATAACCCTTGGCACCCGGGGCGTAGAATGTATCGGGCTGCGGTTCGTTAAGCGGCAGGTCCTCGGCAAAACGGCGGGCGAGGTCCGGGTTGGCGATGAATTGTTTGCCCCACGAGGCAGCATCAGCTTCGCCCTTGTGGATGAGCGATTCCGCCGTTTCCTTGTCCAGTTGTTGGTTTGCAACAAGCACACCGCCGAATTTTTGCTTCATCAGCGGAAATATGCGTGGTTCAGACTGACGTTCACGAGTGAATATGAAAGCAATGCCGCGTTCTTTCATCTTTTCTGCGACATAGCCGAAAGTAGCGGCGGGATCAGAATCGCGCATATCATGTTCGTCACCCTTGGGGGCAAGGTGCAAGCCGACCCGGCCCGGCCCCCAAACGGAGATCGCGGCATCGACGGCTTCCAGCATCAGGCGGGCGCGGTTTTCAATCGATCCGCCGTATTCATCGGTGCGGAGATTTGTCGAATCCTGCAGGAACTGATCGAGCAGATAGCCATTGGCTCCGTGCAGTTCCACGCCGTCGAACCCGGCACGTTTGGCGTTCTCGGCTCCCTTGCGGTAGGCTTCGACGATGTCCTTGATTTCAGAAATCTCCAAGGGGCGCGGCGTTACAAATTCTTTTTTCGGTCTTACTAGGCTCACTGTGCCAGCGGGTTTGACGGCACTGGGAGCAACGGGTAACTCGCCATTCAGATAAATCGGATCTGACACGCGGCCCACGTGCCAAAGCTGCAAAATAATGCGTCCGCCCTTGGCGTGCACGGCATCGGTAATGAGTTTCCAGCCTTCCACTTGTTCTTCAGTCCATATGCCGGGGGTATTGGGGTAACCGACTCCCATGGGATCGACGGAGGTAGCTTCGGAAATAATCAGGCCCGCACTGGCGCGTTGGGCGTAGTATTCGGCCATCATAGCGTTAGGCACACGGCCTTCACTGGCGCGGCAGCGGGTGAGGGGGGCCATGATGAGCCGGTTGGGAAGCTCCCAGTCGCCGACCTTTATCGGTGACTGTAGAATGGATTGCGAAGTTGATGTGTTGCTCATGGTTGTTCTATGTTTGTCGAACAAATCGCCTCAGCACTTGCAAAAGTCAAACGCGTGTTCGATATTTTTCGAACAAATGTCCCGTTCACCGAAAACCTACGTTCACCCGGATATTGGCGATGTGCCTTTGGAAGGTGTGATGCATGCCCTGTCTGATCCTTGCCGGGTAGCGATCGTGCGGGCATTGTTGCAAGAGCCAGACTTGGCCTGCAATGCATTACCGGTCGAAGTGTCTAAGGCTACCTTGTCACACCACATGGATGTCCTGCGCGCTGCAGGGTTGATCGAGACTCGTGTTGTCGGCACTAAATGCCTGAGCTCGGTACGCCAGCAGGAAATGGATACACGGTTTCCGGGTGCGCTCACGTTAGTGCAACAAGGGTAATCTCTTGAAAATCAGCATTAAAAACTGATTGACGCGCCGCCATATATCATAAGATAGTGGGTATAGTCGTTTACTCCTTTACCCCAAATCGCCCCGTGAACTTATAACGAAGGCATATTTTAGCGCCCGTTACTCGCATAAGATAGTTCCCCAGTCCTCTTTGGGAATACACCTTTTAGATAATGAAGATAGATCGAACCGCAGCGGAGAATTCATCCGGGAAGAATGGACTCAATTTAATGGAAGCTTCACAGGATTATGCTGAAGGCTACCATGCGCCCGTTGGATCGTCCTGGTTTGGGGAGGTTCGCTTTGGGATGTTCGTTCATTATGGTCTGTATTCGATCCAGGGCAAAGGTGAGTGGTATATGTTTCATAACAAAATACCCCCCAGTGAATACAATCGTCTCGCCGATGAATTCACTGCCGAGGCCTTCGATGCTGATGCCTTGGTCGCCTTGGCAAAGGAAGCGGGTGCCGGCTATGTGGTGTTGGGTGCGCGGCATCATGACGGATTTTGTCTGTGGGACACGAAAACCACGGATTTCAATAGCGTCCAAACTGCCGCCGGTCGGGACTTGATTCGCGAGTTTGTAGAAGCCTGCGCCCGGGCGGACATGCGGGTCGGCATATATTTCTCGGTAATGAGCTGGCAATGGCCGGCAATCTTCTCCGGTCCCTTGGTGGACCCGGACGGTTGGGCGCTCATGGTGAAAGAAACCCATGCCCAAGTGCGCGAATTAATGACGAACTATGGGCAGATCGACTACCTATGGTATGATGGCTGCGTGGTGCCGGGTATGGGTGAGTCGAGTATTCGTTCCAGATACTGGTGCTCGGAAAAGCTGAACAGCATGGTGCGATTGCTTCAGCCCAGCATCCTGATTAACGACCGGGCGGCCCGCGCGGAGGATGTTACCACGCCTGAACAAAATTTGACTCAAGCGCCACGTGGCCGGACTTGGGAGTGTTGCCAAACGATCGGGGGCTCCTGGGGATGGCGCCCCGACGTCGGACCTGAGAAGAGCGTGAAAAAGTTGATTTTGGAGCTCGTCTATTGCGCTCGTTTTGGTGGCAACTACTTATTGAATATTGGCCCATGTGCCGATGGTTCGCTCCGCAGGAGTGAAGAAGAGCGATTCCGTGGAATTGGCCAATGGATGCGGGTTCACGGTGACGCGATACGTGGCTCGGAACGGACGCGTTATACCGAGTCGACGCACCTTATCGGCATGGCTACATGCCATGACCGTTTCATTTATTTCCATCTGGAATCGTGGCCCAACGAGCACGCTGTGATTGCTGGCATTCGCCAGAAAGTGCGCTCCATTACCTGGATGAAAGAAAACCAGAAGCTTGATTTTGAGCAGTCCAGTGATGGTAGTGTGCGCATCTTCGGATTACCGATTAATACCCACTTGGATCTGGTTGAGGTTCTGCAGGTCGAGTTGGCTCAACCGATGGCCGATGTAACTCCGCCTTCTTTGCTCGTGGAAAACGACACGGGCCGTAATCTGCCTGCTGAGGCGAAGGTGCACAACGTGGCTGAATGGGAAATGAGTGAAGTCCAGACGCTGGATTTTGAGGTTCCCACTTTGGGTAAGTATGACATCGAGCTCGGCGTTATTTCAACGCGTCCACAATTACTCAAGGTGGCGCTGTTATCAGACTCCACCGAGGTGGCGCTAGATGTGTCCTGTGCAAACTACCCTGATACGTTGAGGCTTGAGGCTAAAGTTCTGCAGGGCGGCCAGCATCGCTTGAACATTTCCAGCACGCATGCAGAGTTCGGCGTCTACCTTTGGCGGGCGGAACCCATTTGGGAAATGTTGCCCAGTGAGTGTTGGAGCATTGTGGGGCCTT
>JBNNDZ010000373.1:0-3947 GCA_050285865.1 Puniceicoccales bacterium | reverse complement strand
CGCAGCCTACGGTACGATGGCATGGCAAAATGCTGGCTCTTACAATTCGGCGGGGGCCAATCCGCACGAGTCGCGAATGGGCGGTTTGTTGGGGCGCTGGCGTGAGACAGGTAAAGGTGCCGTGGTGACCTTGCTCGCAATTTCTGCACTGACCTTCATTAATCATCCCGAATTCTCTGATGCTTCGCAGGCTGCGAGGGATTCAATCGCGGGCATTCAAGAAACGCAAATTCAGAAGCAAATGACGATTCCCGTGGCCCTCTCGCACATGTTGCCGATCGGAGTAAAGGGAGCGCTTTGTGCGGTGCTGCTGTTTGGAATCTTTGGCGGAGACTCGACTCACTTGCACTCGTGGGGCGGTATTCTAGCGCAAGATGTCATCCTGCCACGATTGAAGAAAAAACCGACTCCTAAAGGGCATATCCTGTTGCTGCGGTGTTGTATTATATTCGTGGCACTATTCGCCTTTCTCTTCGGGGCGTTTTTCGTCACGACAGAATATATAATGATGTGGTGGCAGGTGACAACCAGCGTGTACGTCGGTGGGGCCGGGTCGGCCATTATTGGTGGGCTCTACTGGAAGAAAGGGACTACGGCAGGTGCCTGGTCGGCCATGATTTCTGGGGCAATCCTCTCCGGCGGCGGAATTCTTGTTTACAAAATTTGGGGTGCAGGCGTTTTCTCTGTCGCCTTGAATTGGGTGCTTACCGGCGTGGGCTTGGAAGCGCTGCCGCCATTCACACTCAATGGTATCCAGATCGGATTCTCCAGTACGCTGATTGCGATCTCGCTCTACACGGGTGTTTCGCTGCTCACGTGTCGCCAGGACTTCAATCTGAATAAGATGTTGCACCGCGATGAGGCACCGTTGGACGAAGCGGGTAATCCCATTAAGAAGCCCAAGAAGAAGCTGAGTATCAGCGGGATTTTGGGCATCGATTCCGACTTCACCACGGGCGATAAAGTCATCACTTATTCGCTGTTCGGTTGGAGCGTATTCCTCTTTAGCCTGATGCTGATCGGCACATCCTGGAACCTGATCGGTATCTGGGGCGTGGTCGGCTGGATCAAGCCATGGACCAATGACGACTGGCTGGGATTCTGGCACGTGATTGCCATTGGCCTGCCGGTCATGATTACGGTGATTACCGGCATCTGGTTTACTTGGGGTGGACTGCGTGACATCCGCTCGCTGTTCCGGTCGCTCAAGACGTATCAAATAGATGACTCCGACAACGGAACCGTAGAAGACCACAGGCCGTATTAAGGGCGCTACTTAATCAAAACCGGCCAAAATGAATTTCTATCCCTCTCGAAGCCAATCACCCTTATACTATCCAAGCCATGACTATACCCCGCAGCAGTTTTCTGGGCCTTCTTGCTTTTCTCGCAATGGTTCCCTTTGCCGAAGCTGACAGCCTGTACTCACCCCTTACTGGTGACGATTTAGAATTGCTGGAGGTCCGGGGAGGAAGCGTGAGCTTGCAGCCCGGCGATCCCTCGGCGCTGGTCTTTCACTATAGCGCCGGCGGCTACCCGAATGTCATTTTCCCATGCCCGGAAGTTGGGCTCGACCTGAGTGGTCGTGCCGGTATATCGATCTCCGTTACGAACACCGGCAATGTGCCCTTGCGCGGCGCGTTACGTATCGACAACGTGGGCCTAGAGCAGGACCAGCCATGGAATGAAGCTGTGCGGATGTTGCCGCCCGGTGAGTCGGTTGAGATCAAAGCTGACTTTGGGAAGAACAACGGAAAGCCCGGTTACCCACTCGACGCTTCACGCATTTCGGAGTTTCAGTTTTTCCTGATCTCGCCCAAGCAAGGAGGGCAAATTGAGCTCGGGCTTCCGCAGGCTTACGGAAATGTCGACCCGAATGAACCGGCGGAGTTCATGAGTCGTCCAACTGACCGGGACACACCGGTTGCGCTTCCCGACTGGTTGGGCGAGCGTCCGCCGATTGCGGGGGACTGGGTGTTGACGCTCGATGAAAATTTCGATGCGGCAGAAATAGATGAAGCCATCTGGTCCACACGCCTCGCCGTCATTGGTCCGCAGCGGGAAGACACGCAACGCTACCGGGACCAAAATGTGTTCTTGGAGAACGGTTCGGCCATGCTGAAGGTGGAGAAGAATCCGGGCCATCAATATGATGATACGGAATTAAAAACCCGCGATTACGCCTCGGGCATGCTGTCGAGTTATGGACGTTGGACGCAGTGCTACGGCTATTTTGAAATGCGAGCGAAGCTGCCCACAGCTCGCGGCGTTGGGCCGTTGTTCATGCTGATCCCCGATCGCGGAGAACCGCTGAACCTGCATTTACGCCGGACGTCGCACGACCTGAACGGGCAGGGCATGGAAATGAAAATCATGCATCACCTCACGGAGTGGGGCGCCGGGCGTATGAGTGTCGGCGCAAACTGGGGTGGCCCCGCGGGCACACATATACCCATGAATTGGGGGAGTCGCTATGTTTACTATGGGCCGACGGAGAGCGGTTGGCACACCTACGGCATGCTCTGGGAAAAAGACCGGCTGGCCTGGTATGTCGATGGAATTAAGAAAGCCGAATGGAGAAGCCAAACCATGGCAAATGTCCAGAGCTCCCTCGGCGTCTATCTCAAGATGGGGCATTACTCGACGCAGGATGTCGATGAGGCCGCCTTGCCGGATTTTTGGGAGATCGATTACATCCGCGTTTGGCAACGGGCTGAAGACATTACGGCAGTGGATGAAATCTCTACCGATACCACTTCACTTTGAGCCATGTCAGGATTAGTCTAATGTAAATCTCAGTTTCGAAACCGTGACGTTACCCCCGCAGTTTGTTAGCCCCGAAAAGTCGTTTTCCGTTATTCCCTTTTGGTTTTGGAATGACGATCTCGATGCGGCTGAAATCTTAGCGCAAATTGCCGCTTTTGAATCAAGGTGCGTTCATGGCTTCGTGCTGCATCCCCGTATTGGTCTTTCGCGCAAGTTTTCATGGATGTCGGATGCGTTGCTCGACATGATGGAGGTTGCCATTGAGGAAGCCCATCGCCGAGGCATGATGGTAATCCTATATGACGAGGCGATGTATCCGTCGGGTTCGTCGGCGGGACAAGTTGTAGCGGAGAATGCGGCTTACGCCTGTCGCGGTTTTGTGTGTGCCAGTGAACCCCCAGTGCATCCCGAGCATCACTTGGTATATGAAGGAGTGCGCGCAGGCGGTGAGCCCTTATACATAATCGATCGGCCAATTGAGTCCGGGATTCGCGGCGTGCACTTTGTCGATGAGTTCGGCAATGAGCCATTACCCGAGGGAGAAATGCTTACCGCATGGCATCCGGAAGAGCATCCGCCCGCCACCGATCTGTTGAACCCAGAGGCTGTCGCCTGCTTCATCCGGCTGGTCTACGACAAATATTATCAGCGCTTCAGCCGTTACTTTGGAAACACGATTGCGGCGGTTTTTACCGATGAACCCTACGTGATGGGGCGCTTCAGTCCATACGATCCAAGGCCGGGAACAACTGGCATCCTGGAGCATGTGAATCGCTTCCTTGGTTATGATTTTACACCGTATTTGCCGGCGCTTTGGGATGACGGTTATCCGGATGCGGAGCGACATTGTGCCGACTACAACCGCGCCATTTCGCGCCGCCTCGAAGAAACGTATTACCGGCCAATCAGTGAGTGGTGCGCCTCGCATGGCATCGCGTTGACCGGCCATCCGCAGCACCCGGATGACATTGGGCACATGCGACATTTTCAATGGCCGGGCCAGGACGTAATCCTGAACGATATTTTGCCGGGCGAGCTGGCGGTTACGCGTCCGCATTCCACGCAAGCGAAGGGTGCGGCGTCGGTGGCGCTTCACTTAAACCGCAGGCGAAATGCTAATGAATTCATGGGTGCATATGGTGCTGCAACGACGTTCGAAATTTATCAATTTGTCGCCAACT
>JBNNDZ010000372.1:0-3149 GCA_050285865.1 Puniceicoccales bacterium | reverse complement strand
AGGATTGAAGGTTCCGAACGACGTTTCCATTATAACCTTTGATGACCACCCCTACCTCGGTCGGGGCGTAGGGATTGCGCGGGTGGATGACCATCGACACGCCCATCGCCCGGAATGAACGCCCAGCCAAGTGCGGCCGATGAGCCGAGGCAGATGCGGGCAACTGCTTGCCCTGCACATCAGAAAAATTTACGCCGGCCTTTTCCCAAACTGGGCCATCGCTGGTAACGCGCGACTCGCCACCTCCGCCCTCGGAGCGCTCCCACGAATCCCGGCGAAATACACACCCGGGCTCCAACGCCTCAAGGTGCGCAGTCAGGCGCTCCTGATAATCGCGCAAATAGCGGGCAACGGCATCCGGATCGATCTCGGGCATGGGGAAAGACTGGAAGGAAAATGGAAAAAGGTGAAAGGAAAAAGTGATGGCCCCAGCCTATGCATCGATCAAACCGGTCCACCGAGTGAATACCATTTCACCAGGCGATCCAGCGGGAAAACCCCATCCCAGGGAGATTCAAATAAAGTCATCCGGCCGATATCGGGGAAACGCTCTGCCCCACGCCGGGCAGCCTCGCGGGCATATCGTAAACGTTGCTCGCCATTCAAGGCCAAGCCGACGGTTTGAATGCCGTCATGGATCAAGGCCAACGTTTCTTCCGCCCGACCGATGCTGCGCACTGTAATCACACGTCCATAGCACGGCGGAGCGAGCGAGGAAGCCCCTTCACCATCAAAAATGACTGTCCAAGCCGTTCCCTTCGAGCGCCACACGCGGCCGGTCAATTCGCCGCGAATACGACGCGCGACCACGCGGGAGGCATCGTTGGGCTCAATCGGCGGCGGCGGGAAACGAACGAGCGCCTTATCCAGTTCTTCTGCCAACGCCGCGGCAAATTCCTCCGGGGAAAAAGCTCCGCCTTCTTCCACAAAAATTGTGTGCGGCGAAGCACAGCCCGTTTGTTCAAACACGCAAACATCGGTCGCCGCACGACGCGCCAGACGACGAAACGCCCGGTCACGATCAAGCACAGTCCGCCCGATCACCATAAACGACAGTTTTGGCCCGAAGATAATATCGTCGGCCGAATATCGCTTCGGCAGGCTGGAGACCGTTTCCACGGCCTCGCGTCCACCCCAGGCCAAACGCACGTCGGCCAGCATCGATAGTACTTCCATCGACTCGCGGTCTTCTCGGTCGCAGTAAACCACGGCCAATGAAGCGAGGACGTCATCCCCCAACAACGTTCGCCCACCCGGCGTTTCCACTTTTAATCCACGAAAGCCTTCCAGTAAGAGCGGAAGCACACGGGTAAAGCGGCTGGCGGCCTTGAGGAGATTGGCATTTCGCGCAAGGATGGACTGAGCCAGTGTCAACATGCCGAGTACCGGCACGTTACCCGCGAGCCAATGCACGACCAGCCCACGGTGACGCGCCCCCAGCATCCGCAAACGGTTCCCCCCCACGGGGCGCGGCACATCCAGAAAGCTTCGCTGGCCGCGCAGGCCTTCGTCGGCCAGGCGGGCAAGTCGCTCCGGGCGGCACCACGAACTAAGGAAGAGCAGCCCCTGTTGACGAAGCTCAGCAAGCGGTGAAGCCGGATCGGCCCAGCGTTGGGCAGCCGCGGAGATTAATGTAATCAGATCATCGACGCTGTACTGCTTCAAGCGCTCACGTCCAATACGCAATTGCTCGGCCAACTCAGTCGGATTAACCACCGGCAAGGTCTCCATTGCCAGCGGGGCATTCCAACGCGCCTCAACGGCGGGAGTTGCCTCGTACGAATACAGCAGACGCAGGTCTCCCGGGCGGGTTGCCTGCCGGGCACTTGCGGCGGCGACTTTGTCTCCAAGGATATCGCCACAGCCTCGCGCCTCTGCTTGTTTGGCGCGGCCCAACACACGAAAGCGCGTCCCGGCCCAGCCACCACTCTCGCCGCGTCCGGTAATCACTCCGATGTCATCCGTGAGCACTGCAATGCCCGGATAGCTGTGCGGCAGCGGTGTGAGGAATTGAAGCAAGCCGGACTCGCCATCCGGCGCGGGTTCGAGCGTCTCCGGGTCACGAACAATTACTTCGGCAAAGGCGGGAACGACTTTGTCGCCGCTGGGCCCATCGGGATAGGTCACTCCCATTTGCTCAGTAAAACCGTAGAAATCGACGACATTCTCCGGAGCGATCCCAAATACCGCCTGAGCATCCCGGGCAAACTGTTCCTTGGACACGGCCTGGTCCGCCAATTTCTTCCACCCGCCCAAATGCGCCAAGTGAGACCCGGCGGGCAAAGGTAACGTTTCCCCGGCCTCAAGCATTGGTTTGAGCACGAGCGAATAGACCAAAAACGTGAAGCCAAATAGTAGGACGGGCTCATTCTCCGCACGCCAGTAGGCGGCCAGATCGCGCAGTAGTTCGCGGTCCAACTCCATGACTCCACCATTACTTTGCAGCGCAAAGTTCACTTCGCGCCCAAGATTCATGAAGCCCTGCACGGCGGCACTGCGGGCACCCAAGACACCGCGCCCGCTACGGGGGTCGGCATCGAACACCAGCAGTGGTCGACGCTTGGGGCCAAGGGTCGCGGTGAGCACCCCGGCCAAGGCGCGGGCCTGTCGTTTCGCCGTGGTGCCATCGATCACTACGCTGCTCGGCAAACCGCTCGTAGCCGAGGACTGTAGCGTGGTGCGCACTTCCTCCTCCGGGACTGAACGGAGTAAGTCTGCCGAGTCCTTGAACGCCTGCACCGGCAAATATGGAATATCCGCCAGCGAAGCAAACGTGGTCTCAGACGATAAGCCGCGCCCTTCACAAAAACGACGATAAGCCGGGCAGTTGGCAAAGTGATGCTGGTAGGCCACATGCAGGGCATTCCGCAGTTGCGTATCGCGTTCCGCGGAATCCAATCCGAATGGCGGGGCTTTCAGGAGATCATCGATCATTGGCTGACCTCCAATACTTGCGCGATCAAGTCGCGGTCAACCGGACGCGGATTCGTGCGTGCACAGGGATCTTCGATCGCGCCTGCGACAATCCGCTCCTGATTCTCCGCAACAGAGTCCGGCAAGTGCGCGCACTGCACAAACTCCACCAGCAAACGTATATTGGCCAGTAATCCATGCCGGTCATCAAAGCCCAACGTTTTGCCGAGTTGATC
>JBNNDZ010000371.1:0-6054 GCA_050285865.1 Puniceicoccales bacterium | reverse complement strand
GCCTGATGAGCCTCTTTGGCATCGTCGCATTGAGCGGAGTGGTCGTCAACGACTCGCTCGTGCTCATTGACCGCACGAACCGCTACCGTGCCGAAGGCATGCCCGGCATGGAAGCCATTGCGCAGGCTGCGGTCTCGCGTTTTCGTGCCATCATACTAACGACGCTCACCACCTTCGGCGGCCTGTTTCCGATGATTATGGAAACCTCGCGCCAGGCCCGCTTCATGATTCCCATGGCGATCTCGCTCGGCTTCGGCATCCTGTTTACGACACTGATCGTGCTGGTACTCGTCCCCTGCCTCTACACCATTTTGGAAGACCTGAAAGGCCAACCCGCAACCGAGCCCCAAAACGCAGAATCAACGCATACCGGACTTACGGAAACAGCCTGACAAACACCTCCCGATGTGTAGGGTGCATCAAACTGATGCCGCCAGCCACACCCATGATCGACGTCACCACACCTGCCATTCTGTTTCCGGCCGTCTCGCTGTTGATGCTCGCCTATACCAATCGTTTCCTAGCCCTGGCGAAGATCGTCCGCGACCTTGCTGGGCAACTCATCGAACACGATGACGAGTCCCTGCGCCGACAAATTGATAACCTCGAAATCCGCCTCACCTTAATCAAATGGATGCAGGCCTTTGGCATCATGGCGCTCCTGAGTTGCCTGATGTCGATCCTCGCAATCCACACGGGCTTTCAGTTGCTCGGCGAATTTCTTTTCGGGCTGAGCATCCTGCTACTCTTTGCTTCACTCTGCATCTGCCTGCGCGAGGTCATGCTCGCGGGCAACGCATTACGAGTCGTCCTGGAACGATGCCGCCCCAGCGCCGAACGCAAGCCATCCAAACGAGGCCCTTTCGCCCGTTAGCAGGGTTGCTGGCACCCCTTCAGGGTGCCGATGATTGGCCGTGGCATTCCGGGGGTTGCGCCCGCTGCACGTGCTTACCCCCGGCTAGTCGCTGTCGTCCCCCCGGGACGCTTCCTCATTCACACGCCAGTTGGAACTCCACAACAACAGCCACCAATCAGGCCTCACCCGCCAACATTAGTGGAACACCTCAACAAACCAACAACCGACAACTAAAACGAACATCCAGCATCCGGCATCCGAACCAAATGCTGAAACAAACATCCAGAAGCCCGGAAGCCCGAAGTCCGAATAATAAAGCGAGTGCTCAACCCGAATCCCGAAACAAAAACCGAAAACCGAGAACTGAAAACCGAAAACCGAAAATTCGCCAAGCGGCGATGATTTTCGATTTGCCTTCACCTCAGGCAGCGTTCGCGCATATCGTTTCGGTATGACGCAGGATGGGGAAAGCTTTTGGGTTTACGTGCCAGTTATTATCCACTGGACGCTGACCCTCACATTCAGCTTTCGCGTGCTGATGAGTCGCCGCAGCGTCGGGGCCACACTCGCCTGGATCAGCGTGATGCTTTTGCTGCCGTTCATTGGCGTCGGCATCTTCCTACTCCTTGGCGAAATGAGGCTCGGGCGCATCCGAGAACGACGTATCCGGGAGCTCATTGAACCCTACAAAGCCTGGATCGCCTGCCTTTCCGAAGGATTCTCCGTCGACTGGTCCAACGCGCCGGAATCAGCCAAATCCCTCGACCGCCTCGCCTCCAAAACGCAAAGCGCACCAACCCTGCCCGGCAACTCATTGGACCTGCTCGACGACTGCGAAGGCGTCCTGCACGCCATCATCGAAGACGTCAAAAACGCCCGTGAGACGGTCTACATGGAGTTCTACATCTGGCACAACGGTGGCGTGGCCGACGCGGTGCTCGACGCCGTCATCGAGGCCGCCCAGCGCGGCGTCACCTGCCGCCTGTTGCTCGATTCCGTCGGTAGCGACGCCTTCCTTAAATCCAGCTCCTGCACACGTGCCCGCAAGGCCGGGGTGACGATAGTCGAAGCCTTGCCCGCTGGTGTTTTCCGCGCCCTATTCCGCCGCCAAGACCTTCGCCTGCACCGCAAGATTGTCCTCATTGACAGTGCGGTCGCCTACACGGGAAGTCTCAACCTCGTCGATGCGCGCTTTTTCAAACAAGACGCCGGCGTTGGCCAATGGGTCGATTTGATGGTCCGCGTGCGGGGCCCCGCCGTCGAAGTGCTTGCCACCACTTTCCTGGCGGACTGGGATGTGGAAACCGACGGCCGACAAATCGATGTGCACGACGATCCGGGCGTAAAGCGCCAGCCCCTCGTTGGCGAAACCAATGTGCAAGTCGTCCCCTCCGGGCCGGGCTTCTACCCCGATGCGATTTACCAGTTGCTGCTGTCTACGATCTACAGCGCGCGCGAGGAGCTAATCATTACGACCCCCTACTTCGTTCCCGACGATGCGCTCCACGCCGCTCTCCGGACCGCGGCCTCACGCGGTGTCCAAACCACGGTCATCCTCCCGGCCCGTAACGATTCTTGGCTGGTCCGTTACGCCTCGCGTTCGCACTTCGATACGCTCCTCGATGCGGGGGTCCGCATCATGCGTTTCACCGGCGGCCTTCTCCATGCCAAAACGATCACCGTGGACAAAGAGTTCTGCCTCGTGGGCTCCGTCAATTTCGACATGCGCAGCGTCTGGCTCAATCACGAGGTCACGCTTTTCGTTTACAACAAAGACTTCACCGAGCAGCTACGCTACGCCCAGTTCCACTACATCGCCCAGAGCGAGGAACTCACCGCCGAAGCTTGGGCCGAGCGTCCCAAAGCCACCCGCATTCTTGAAAACGTAGTCCGCCTGACGAGCCCGCTTTTGTAGGTCGGCATGTATAACCACTGACGTTCTTGAGCCCTTAAACAACGGCCAAAACATTAGGACGACGCACGCCGCATTGCCCAACGCCGCCAGAGTAACGGCGCGCATATAAGTAGCGTGATCGCCAATGCCGCATAAGCAGGTTCAGGCACATTGGGCACCGAGTCAGGGTCTGCGGGTTCGAGATCATTCTCGTCATACTGGCGTTGATTTTCCAGCACGACCGCACCGCTTACCGGCGTAACCAATTGCGCCAATGCCGCATGCTCGGCCAAGTCATCCATTGCGGCGCGAAACTCAGTCGGTTTCAGCTTCGCTTGATCGCGAAAAACATCCTCCAGTTGAGTTCTAAGACCACTTCTCATATAGATTGAGACTTATGATTTTTCACGAAACGTTTGCTGTAGCGCGTTGACAGTTGTTTCCGACGAGTTTTATGATGCGCCTGGGCTCTTCCCACCATTGCTCCAGTAGCAATGCGATGACCTGATCGAGTCGCTCGATGGAAGGCCAGAGTTTGTTGGCGGTATAATCTTGGATGCAGTCCCAGAGTTTTTCGATCGGATTGAGTTCGGGGCTGTAGGGCGGGAGCATGATGGTGTGAACGCTCTCAGGGATGGCGTGATGGTCGTCTTCTCGCGGGTGGAAGCCAGCTCCGTCCCATACGACGATGTGCTCGTATCCGGGGAACTCGGTTTTGATTTGTTCGAGGAAGGCCCGCGTCCAGTCGAGATTGACGGTAGGGGTTTGCAAAAAGACGGCCTGACCTTCGACGATATCGAGCGCTCCATAACAGTAGCTCCATTGGTATTTGCTTTGCCATTTTTTATGGGGGCGCAGGCCCTTTTGCGTCCACACCCGACGCAGGTTTGGCAGCAAACCGTAGCGGCTCTCATCGGCAAACCAGACCTTTACCGGCCTGCCGTGCGCCAGGGGCAAGGCCTTGAGCTCCCCATAAAAGTGGCGCTTAAATGCCTCGGCTTGGATCGGGTTCCGCTTTTCATGCACGGGGCGCGGAACCCGCATCACCCCGGCGGCTTTTTTTAGCCAGCGCCACACCGTCTTGTAGTAGAAGCGACGGCCAAAATGCACTTCCAAATCCTGCTGCGCCTGCACCGCTGTGTTCCAGCGGGCAGCCTTCAAGCCTTGTTCCAGAAAGGCGGCGATGTCCGCATCGCATTGCAGCGGACGACCACCCTCATACTCGCGCCGAAGCACCACATCCAACCCACCTTTACGGTAGGCGGCGAACCAGCGATGGAGCGTGGCCCGGCTGCAACCAACAGCCTCCACAATATCCTCGTCGCGTTGGCGCGAATCAAAGCCGAGATTTAGCGCGAATAAACGCTGCATGCGCCAGCCCTGCGTTTCGGTCTTCAACAGAGTCTTAACGCGTCGACGATCTGTGCCAGTTCCCAAGTGTCGTGTCTTCACGAGAAATAAGAACAAGTCCCATGCTAATGTCTCAAGCATTTTGAGAAATGGTATTATTTGGATACGTCTTGCTCCATGGAACTATAGATTCAGATTATCACTTTTCATTACAAAGTTAACCGTTCAATCTCAGAAAAGCTCCAATAAACTTTGCATCGCAAAGTTAATGCCATCACACCAGCCACTAGGGGTGAATTATACAAACACAAACGCAGCGCCAGGTAGCACCCTCACTCCAGCAGCGCCTTTAAGTCCGCAAAGGCGACTTTCGCATTCGCCGCTTCGCTGGCTTCGAAGAGGTCTTTGAGCAAGGCGGATTTCTCACGCTGCATCGCGAGCACGCGCTCCTCCACCGAGTCGCTGACAATGAGCTTGTAACTGGTGACGGTGCGGGTCTGCCCGATGCGGTGCGCGCGGTCGGTAGCTTGTGCCTCCACGGCCGGGTTCCACCACGGATCGTAGTGAACGACCGTGTCCGCGCCGGTGAGGTTGAGACCCGTGCCGCCCGCCTTGAGCGAGATCAGGAACACCGGAATCGAGTCGTCCTCGTTGAACTGTTCGCAGAGTGCAGCGCGGTTGGGCGTCTGCCCATCGAGGTAAAGGAACGGCAAACCCAGCGCGTCGAGTTCCTCTTTGAGCAGCGCCAACGCCGAGGTAAACTGCGAGAAAACCAGTAACCGGTGTCCGCCGTCGATGGATTCCTCCAAGAGCTCGCGGAAGGCTTCCAATTTGGCCGAGGCGATGGCGTCGACGTTGCTTTCCTTCGTCAAACGCGGGTCGATACAAGCCTGGCGCAAACGCAAGAGCTGCTGGAACGCCGCCATACGGAGACGGCCTTCGGAGGCGTTGGCCATCTCCAGTTCGAAGACTTCGCGGCGGGCAGACTCCTCCACTTTGCGATACAAAGCTTGCTGCGCGTCATCGAACTCGCAGTAAACCACCTGTTCGATTTTCTCCGGCAACTCAGGGGCGACCTCGCGCTTGGAGCGGCGCAAGATGTAGGATGCCGCACGGTCGCGAAGTCGTTTACTGTGCCAGTCGCGATCATCGCGGGAAAGTCCTGGTGGCGGCTTTTGCAGATAGCCCGGGAGCACGAATTCAAAGAGCGCGCGCAGGTCTTCGAGTGAGTTTTCTACCGGCGTGCCCGTCAGCAAAAAGCGCCGCTTGGCGGGCAGTCCGCGCAAGGCCTTGGCATTCTGCGTTTGGCGGTTTTTGACGTGCTGCGCTTCATCGCCAATGGCGAGCGCGAAGTCGACGGAGTGGAAAAGGTCGGTGTCGCGGGTCAGTGTGCCGTAGGAGGTAATGACTACGTCATAACGGGCGGCGTCGGCGGACGTCTCCAATCGGTGCGCGCCGTGGTGCGCGAAGACCTTAAGCCCGGGCGCGAATTTCCGCGCTTCACGGCGCCAGTTCTCCACCAGACCCGCCGGGCAAATGACCACACAAGGAAGCTTCTCACGGCGGCACACCGCGTCGATGAGCGTGAGTGCCTGCACGGTTTTACCCAAACCCATTTCGTCGGCGAGAATACCGCCCAGCTTGCTTTGGTAGAGATGCCAGAGCCAGGCGGCACCCAGCAATTGATAGGGTCGCAAGGTTCCCAGCAACTCTGCGTTGGCGGGCGGCTTCTCAAGCGTGGACAGATCATTCAGCGCGACGCTGCGACGCTTCCATTCTTCCGGCGCTTCCACGGCGAGGTCCAGCGTTTCGAGGTCTTGATTGACCGCCACTGCTTCGGCGCGGGAAATGCGCTGGCGAATGCGCGGTGTGAGGATGCGGTCTGCGCTCCCAGACAAGCGACGCTGTGCCTCGGCGACACCCTCCAGCTTTGCGGCATCGAGCAGGAACACCC
>JBNNDZ010000370.1:0-10714 GCA_050285865.1 Puniceicoccales bacterium | reverse complement strand
GGTGGGGCACCAACCGCGCTATCTTGCGGATGTGATTGGGGATCAGCCGCGTGAGCTTGGGGGTGTAACGCATGGAATTAATTGACCGAGGGGTCATCCGGGGCGTCGGCGAGGAAGGCCAACTCTGGGCGTAAGCGGTGGAGGTAGGTCTTCCAAAGTTCATCACCATCGGATTTCGCCACGATTTCGTCATTCACCGGTGAGATGAGCCACGCATTTTGGTCGAGCTCGTGTTCGACCTGTCCCTGGGACCAGCCCGAGTAACCGAGGAATGCGCGAATTACCGCTTTTTCGTCGGTCATCTTCATCTCGCGGGCAGCTTCTTCGCTGAGGCCAAAATGGAGGCGAAACACGCGGGAATCTTCTTCCCATTTCCACGCGGCCAGGATCACTTGATCGGTTTGCACGGGACCACCTTCGTAGATGGGCACATCGGCCAGCGGGCCATAGGTGAAGTCTTCGTTTTTCTCACCAAGGGTCACGCCGAGGGGGCGGTTGATGATGACGCCAAGTGCACCTTCTTCTTCGGTGTGGGCCGAGACCAGGACCACCGTGTGCTTGAAGTGCGGGTCGAGCAAGGAAGGATGCGAAATGAGTAACTGCCCCGAAAGGTCGGCGAACTCCTGGTCTGCATCGCTTTTAAACACGGATTAAATACTACGCGGATTGGCGGGCATGGCCAGCGCAATCCGTTGATTACCAATTGCCGATGTCGTCGTCACTCTCGCGGCCATCGGGGCCGAGGGACCAGACGTCATAGCCATCCTTGTTGTGCGTTCCGGGATACTTGTAGTGATAGCGATTGCCCCACGGGTCGATGGGTGAGGCGCGCAGGTAGGGGCCTTGCCAACGCGGGTTATTGGCGAGGTTGGTCGTCATCGCTGCCAGACTGGGCGGAAAGGCACCCATCGTCGTGGCGTATTTCATGATGGGGTCACCGATGGTCTCGGTGACAAATTCCGTGGCGCGCTCGACGCGTTCGGCCTCCAGTTCGGGGTCCGGCAAATAGAGATCGGCGTCGCTGACAGGCTCAGGCTGGTAGTCTGGCAAGGGCTGTTTTGCTCCGGCTTCGTGTTCGAAGAGTACAGGCTCCATGACCAACTGGGCACCGCGCCGGCTGACCTGCCATACGCGCCCGCTGGCGGTGTCGACCAGCATTTGGTAGTTGCCGACTTCTGAAATCTGGAACCGGCCGATGTCAGGGTGCGCTTTGGCCTCGGCGGTGGTGTCTGTCGTTTCCTGCGCGGACGCCGTTAGGGCCAGCATGGCGGTGAGGGTGAAAAGGAGGGGCTTCATCATCTTCAAAGTTTTATCACTTCGACCCCGGCTTCTTGAAACAGATCCATCGCGATAGGGTCATTCTTATAGTCATGGCGATACTTCACGCACGCAATGCCAGCCGAAAGCAGGATTTTGGCGCAGTTGATACACGGAAAATGCGAAACGTAGACCGTTGCGCCACCGACGGATATGCCCCGGCGGGCGGCGTCGGCAATGGCGTTTTGCTCGGCATGGACGGTGCCCTGTTCGTGGTTGTCGCGAACGCGGGACATGTGCGGGTGCCCGGGGAGGTAGCCGTTGTAACCCGCCGCAATGATGCGGTTGCGGTGTTCGCCGCCGGAGACGAGCACTGCGCCCACGTGCAGGCGCTCACAGGGCGAGCGGGTGGAAATGAGCAGCGCCGTGGCCATGAAATATTCGTCCCACGAGGGGCGCTCGCCCGCGTTGGCAATGGCGGCTTCAACCTGATCCAGCAGGGGGCGGGCATCGCTTGTGGTATCGCTGAAAGACGGCGTGTGCATCTTGGAGGGGCAGTTTGAGGCTTTCCACGACAGCGGCAATAGATTTTCCTGCGGATTCCGTGTCTGATTCCAGCGCCAGTCACATTGAGCCCGATCCACTACCGCCGAGCGGCGTTTTTGCCATTGGCCCGTACCGGCGTCGGCGTCGCGCAGAGGAGCACGGGCTGGTGATATTATCGATGGGCCTCTCCTACGAGCTGCGTGAAGGGCCGGCGGGGTTCTTTGTATGGGTGGACGAAGCCCAGGCCGACGCAATCTACGAGCAGTTGAAGAAATTTCAGGCCGAGAGCAAACGCTGGCCACCGAAGGCATTTATGGCGTTACCGGGCGATTATCCGGCGGCACCACTCACGCTGTTGGCATATGCCGTCGTGCTAGTGGCGTTTTTTGCGGCACAGTCACAGTGGTCACTTCATCTTGAACGCCTTGGGGCAATGGACAACCGCTTGCTTTTTGCGGGGCAGTGGGCGCGCCCTTTTACGGCACTAACACTCCATGGCGACCTCGGGCACCTCATTTCTAATCTCGTTTCCGGGCTGTGTTTCGGCTACTTAATCAACCGGACCCTCGGTGCGGCGTTGGGGTGGAGTCTGGTCGTGGCGGCGAGCTTTTTGGGCAATGTGCTCAATGCGTGGTTTTACTGGCCGGAGGTCCACCTGAGTATTGGCGCATCCACGGCGATCTTCGGCGCATTGGGGATTCTGGTGGGGCATGCGATCGCAGGGAAATTCATGCCCGGCGAAGGTGTAAAGCTTACCCACCGGGCGACACCGTTGTTTGCGGGCATTGTGATCCTGCTGCTGACCGGGTTTGCGGAGGGCAACGTGGATGTGATGGCGCATGTGTTTGGCTTTGCGGCAGGTGTTCCGCTGGGGACGCTGGGTTTCTGGCTGGCCAAGCGTTTTCCCAAGTTGCCAACGAGCCGCATCCTGCTTGCCGCGCCACTCGTAGCACTGGCGGTGGCCTGGGGCGCGGTTGTGATTTAATTTGCTAATTGTGGCTGTGGTCGTAGCATATTGATCATGATTATGGACAACATTCCGCAGCTCAAGGACTTGAGTCGGG
Source organism: Puniceicoccales bacterium (assembly GCA_050285865.1). Classification (GTDB taxonomy): domain Bacteria; phylum Verrucomicrobiota; class Verrucomicrobiia; order Opitutales; family Cerasicoccaceae; genus Cerasicoccus. The sequence continues at coordinate 7,847 of JBNNDZ010000370.1, read as the reverse complement.
AGGAAATGCTCCAACTGTCTGAAGAACTCCGGCAGGAGGCTCTGGTCGATTTTCCCATTGATACAGAGCGGGACCGTGCGATTGCGGAATTGCTTGATCAGCGCTGGCAGGACTATCTAGCGAATCCGGACTCGGCGCAGCCCTGGGAAGACGTTCGCGAACGCATTGATAAGAAGTTCGGGTTCAAGGCTTCGTCCGCATCGGATGCATAAGATTTTTCTGCTACGCGGTGCGGAGGACGATCTATTTGCAATCTATGATCGTCATGAGCACGTGGTCGCTGAACGGATGCATCGTGAGATCAAGCATTCGCTTGAGTTGATTGCGCATTTTCCTGGCATTGGGCGTATTACATTTGGGATGTAACGATTCAAACTGGAGCATTTTCCAATTGGGATTTTTTATCGAGCAGACGGCAGTCGAATCTTTGTCCATGGATTCATTGATCTACGTATGGACCCAAAAAGGATTGCTGAACGATTGAAGTATTAGTCCCAAGGTCTTACATATCCGTATGCCATTTTTACTTCGGCTTTGTATAGGCCTTGTTGCGTTGTCATTTACCGCCTGCACGGAAGACCATCCGCGCAACGGTGTCGGCAAGGCGGAGTTGCCGGACAGTTCGCGCTACGAGGGTGAGTTCAAAGACGGGCTTTTCCATGGCGAAGGAAAGCTCACCTGGCGGCATGGTGGCTATTATGAAGGCGAATTCTTGCACGGGCTCATGGAGGGCCAGGGGCTGCGCATCGATCCCGATGGCACGCGCGTTGAGGGCACGTTTGTTGAGGGGCAGCTTAACGGGCTGGCGGTGGTGAACTATCCGGATGGGTCGTCCTATGAGGGACATTTCCGGCACGGAAAGTATCACGGGCGCGGTCGTTTCGAGTCGCACAAGGAATACTACGACGGCGAGTGGGACATGGGCTATAAGCAGGGCGTGGGGCAGCTCATTAAAAAGGGGCTTGGTGAATATCAGGGGCAGTTTTATGACGATGAGATCGCGGGCGAAGGCATTTTAGTGACCGAGGGCGGCGTGCGGATTGAAGGACAGTTTGACGGCGGTGTTCCGCAGGGCAATGCCGTGATGATCTCACCCGGTGGCGGTCGGCTCGAAGCGCGCTTTGTTAAGGGGCGTGCGATGGGCCCTGGTGTGCAGGTGTTTGACGATGGTTCGAGCTACAAGGGGATGTTTGTGGCGGGCGAATGGCACGGAGAAGGCGAGCATACGGATGCACAGGGAAATATTTATCGGGGCGAATACCGGGAGGGAGAGCGTCACGGCTACGGGAAGATTCTTTTTGCCGATGGGCGGGAGTTTCACGGCAATTTCGAAGAGGGGGTCCCCAGCGGCAAAGGTTCGATCGAGTACCCGAATGCGGCCCGTTATGCGGGTGAGTTCAAGCGCGGGCTACCCAACGGCGAAGGTGTTTATGAGTTTCCCAACGGCAACCGCTACGTCGGCGAATTTGTTGATGGGCGGTTTGAAGGCGAGGGCACGCTGGTTCCAAATGCCGAAAGCGGGCGTGCGCCAATCTCCGGTTTGTGGTCGGAAGGCGACTACATCGGTAAGCCGCAGCCGCGCGAACAACTGGAAGAACTGGAGCGAGTGCGGATTTTGGTGAAATAGCTCCGTCAGCTACGCATTGACAAATGGCCCCGGTGCGCCGCTTAATCCGGCATGTTTATTGATGAAGTCACGGTGAAGCTCAAAGCGGGCGACGGCGGCGATGGCTGCCTAAGCTTTCGCCGGGAAAAGTATGAGCCCAAAGGAGGACCCAATGGCGGTAATGGCGGCAAGGGCGGCAATGTCGTGCTGGTGGGTGATGAAAACACCGCCGACTTGGTCGATTACAAATTCATGCCGCACGCTAAGGCAGAGGGCGGCGAGCCGGGCCGTGGATCGGACCAACATGGTGCGGGCGGCAAGGATAAGCGCTTGCGCTTGCCGTTGGGCACGCAGGTGTTTGACGCCGAAAGCGGGCTGATGGTCTGCGAACTGATCGAGCACGATCAAGAGGTAGTCCTTTTGCAGGGTGGCAAGGGCGGTCTCGGCAACCAGGTATTTAAATCATCGGTCAATCAGGCCCCGCGCAAGATTACGCCCGGTAAGCCCGGCGAAGAGGGCGAATATCGCCTCGTCCTGAAGACCATTGCCGATTGTGGCCTCGTCGGCTTCCCCAATGCAGGCAAGTCGTCGATCATGGGGCTTATTACGAAGAACCAGCCCAAGGTCGGCCACTACGCATTTACCACCATTCACCCGAGCGTCGGCGTATTGCACTTCCCGGACACCTACGAGCGTATGACCATTGCGGACATTCCGGGGCTGATCGAGGGTGCGCATGAAAACCGGGGCCTGGGGCACCGCTTCCTGCGCCACGTGGAGCGCTGCCGCTTACTCTTGTTCATGATCGACATGGCCGGTGAGGAAGACCGCGACCCGCTCGAAGACTACGCAAGCCTTTGCCGGGAGCTGGAGCTTTATCAGGCGGAAATCGCCGACCGTCCACGCATCATCATTGCGAACAAAATGGACGAGCAGCCTTCCGCAGGTGACAATTTGAAACGCTTCCGCGCTGCCTACCAAGACCTGAAAATCTGCCCGATTTCCTGTCTTAGCGAAGAGGGGATTCCCGAGCTGAAAGAAGCCCTCTACGACGCCGTAGTTCGCCGTCGCGCCGAGGAGGCGTGACCGTTACGCGGGGAGCGTGTCGTGCGTGACGTTTTTTAACCACGGATGACACGGATAGACACAGATACCACTCTGCAAGACTTCTCAGAAGGTCGCAATGATCGCAATGGAGTCAAATAAAGATCTTCATTGTGACGACAAGCGGCTGGAAGCCGCTTTTACAGCGGTTCAATAAACTGGGTCACGCATATCCGTGTTCATCCGTGTCATCCGTGGTTAAAAAAGCGCTACCCTGAAAAGACGGCGGCACCTGCACTTCATGGTTTCCTTCGGGCTGTCGCATCGTTTAGCGTTTGTGCATGGCAACCCCACTACGCATTGGCGTGATCGGCGCGGGCGCAAATACTCGTGCGAAACACATTCCTGGATTTCAGGCGATTGACGGCGTGGAAGTCGTTACCGTCGCAAACCGTTCGGAGGAGTCCGCGCAGCGTGTGGCGGACGAGTTCGGCATCCCCCGGGTAGCGAAAAACTGGGAGGCGGTCATCCATGATTCCGAAGTAGACGCGGTCTGCATCGGCACGTGGCCCTACCTTCACGCCGAGGCGACGATCGCCGCATTACGGGCGGGCAAACACGTCCTTTGTGAGGCGCGCATGGCCATGAACCTTGATGAAGCCAAGGAAATGGCCGCCGCGGCTGCCGCCAAGCCGGAGTTGGTCGCGCAGATTGTTCCGGCACCCTTCACTTTGGAGTACGACGCCACTATCGCGCGCCTGCTCGCCAGCGAACTTGGGGCTGTGCGCGCCGTCACGTTGGCACATTTATCCAACGCCGCCGCGGACCCCGAAGCACCGCTGGCCTGGCGTCAGCGCGCCGACTTGTCGGGGCATAACATCATGACGATGGGCATCTTGTTTGAAACCGCCCAACGCTGGCTTGGCCCAGAGGTGAACATCGACTGGGTGAAGGCTGACGCCGCGACGTTCATTGCGGAGCGTCCCACCGAAAGCGGGCAGGGGCATGCCCCGGTAACGATACCCGATTCGCTTTCCTTCATTGGTCGTTACAGCAATAATGCGCGGTTGAAGGGCGATTTCAGTTGTGTTCATGCGGGCGAACCGGCCTGGTTCATCGACTTGCAATGCGAGCGCGGAGCGCTGCGTTTCGATGTCGGTGCCGGCAAACTTTTCCGCTCAACGCCGACGGGCGCTCCGGAAGCCGTCTCGCCGGACGAAGGCACGGCCATTGGCTGGCGCGTCGAGGCAGACTTCGTGGACTCGATCCGTGACGGTAAGCCTGTCACGCTGACCAGCTTTGCCGATGGTGTGCGCTACATGACCTTTACGGATCTGGTATGGGAGTCGGCCTTCCCGGAGAAAAAAGAACCGCCGCATTCCGGTGGTGGACTGAACGGGTAGTGGGATGCTCTTGAGTCAGAAGCGGTAAGAGCTCGCCAAGTGTTTACCGTTGTTGCGCGGCGAGTAATTCGCCGAAGGCGCTGCCCGGGCGGTTTGCGAGTTCCTGATAGCTACCGTGTTCAAGGATCTTACCCTGATGCAGCACCACGATTTCGTCGGCCTTGCGGACGGTGCTTAAGCGGTGCGCAATGGTGATGGTCGTGCGGTTTTGGGCCACACGTTCGAGCGCTTCCTGCACAATCGCCTCACTTTCGTTGTCGAGCGCGCTGGTGGCTTCGTCGAGAATCAGGAGTATCGGATCACGCAGGATGGCGCGGGCGATGGCGATGCGTTGACGTTGGCCACCGGACAGGCTTACTCCGCGTTCGCCGACCTTGGTTTGGAGGCCGTCGGGCAGATAGGTGATGAAATCCCACGCATTGGCGAGCTTGGCGGCTTCGACAACTTCTTCGTAGGTGGCGTCGGGCTTGGCGAAGCGCAGGTTTTCCTCGATGGTGCCGGAGATGAGCAGGTTGTCCTGCATTACGATCGCGCAGCGGCGACGGAAGGCGCGGATGTCCAACTCGCTCTGGGGAAAACCGTCGATGCGGATTTCGCCGCTGGTTGGCGGATAGAGCCCTAAGATGAGGTTGACCAGGGTGCTCTTGCCGGAGCCGCTGGATCCAACGAAGGCCACGTGTTTGCCGCCTTGAATGTCGAGTTTGAGCCCTTCGAGTGCGTTGGATTCCGCGCTGTCGTAGCAGAAGCTGACGTCGCGCAATTCGATGCGGCCCTGCATGTCTTCGGGGAGGGTATTGCCCTTCCACTGTTCCACGTAGCCGGAGTCTACCAGTTCTTTGATTGAGCGGTAGCTTTCCTGCCCCTGCAGATACTGCATGCTGAAATCCGTCAGCAAACGGACTGGCGCGAGGATGATCGGCAATGAGCCGACCAATGCCACCAGGGCACCGACGGTGAGCATATTGTGGACGACGAGGACTGCACCCAAGGCGATTGCCGAAATTTCAATGCAGGTGAAAATGGTAAACATCACCCAGCCAAAGGTCTGGTTGAGCTCCATTTGGTTGCTGCGCGTGCGGCTGTAGTCACCGCTGATGTCGCCCATGTTTGCCTCCACGGGCTTTTCCTGCCCGAAGCCGCGGACGAGCCGAATGGCGGAGATGAACTCACTGGCATGCCCGGTGAGGCGTTCCCGGGCCTTGCGGACCATTTCATTGGTCTTTTGCAGTCGGCGCATGAAGACCAGCCGGGCAATGACCACCGGAGGAAAGGCCAGGGCCACAAACGCCAGCAGCCAGGGGTTCACCCAACCCAAGGCAATGATGAGCAACATCGACCGGCAAAGCTCCGGCATAATCATCGCGGCCATCGGGACGATTACCATTTCCACGTTTTGCGTGTCGAAAGCGTATTTGGAAAGCAGGCGCCCGGTCTGGGTTTTATCCAGGAAGCCGAAGTGCATGAACTGGAGCTTGCTGAAGATGCGTCCGCGCATGGCGTTGATCAACGCCTGGGATTTTTCGGGCAATAGTCGCACGCACTGCACCATGGCCACGACGTGCAGGCCCAGTAGCAAAATGGATATGCTCGCGAGTTGCAGGCACAAGGTCAGGTCCTGGGCATCCAAACCCTTGTCGATGATCTGCTGCGTGATGACCGGAAACGGCACAATCACCGCGACGCTGAGTATCCGCCAAAAAAGGTAATGTTGGAAAAGTCCACGTGCATCCCACATCAGGGATTTCAGGTCCTTGGCCCTGAAGGGATTTTCTAAAATGGGTTTGTTCATCTGCCTCCTCCGTAGCGCATCCATCTGCGCCCACGTTGATAGGAAATCGCATTTTTGCCGACTATTGCAAGCGTCTTTCCGCATGGTCACTGCGCCAAACTGGCCATTCCGTGCGGTATGCAAGCTGATTAACAACAGTATAACATGCCGGACAACTCGAACGCGCCGTTGCGTGCATCTCAGGTCAACAAGCCGACTTATCACCGTTCTCCCTTGATTTGCGCGCGGGTTCACGCCATGCATTCCGGTTCGTTTTCATGATTACGCTTCGGGACATTCGGCTTCAGTTCGGTGCACGGACCATCTTTGGCGGCATTACCGCCACCATCGGTGCGCGCGACCGCATTGGCCTCGTTGGCTCCAACGGTGCGGGCAAATCGACGTTGATCCGGCTGCTGATGGATCAACAGGAGCCTGATGGCGGCGCGGTCGAAAAGGCGAGCTACGTCACCCTGGGTCACCTGCCGCAGGACGGCGTGGCAACCAGGGGCAAACCCCTCCGCGAGGAAGCGTTGACCGCCTTTGAAGACGTGCTCGACATTCAGCGCAAAGTCGATGCCGCCAGCGAACAGCTTGCGACGATGGACCCCGCCAGTGATGAATACGCCGACACGCTGGAGGTAATCGGTGCACTCGAGCACCACTTGCAGGATGCCGAAGCGCATAAGCTCCCAAGCCGGGTAGAGCGCGTGTTGCTGGGCCTGGGATTCGAGATGTCCGATCTCGACCGTGACTGCGGAGAGTTTTCCGGGGGCTGGCAAATGCGCATTGCGATGGCGAAACTGCTCCTTCGCGAGCCCAGCCTGTTGCTCCTCGACGAGCCCACGAACCACTTGGACATCGAATCGCTAACGTGGTTTGAGCAATACCTCCGCAACTACGAAGGGGCGTTGATGATCGTTTCCCACGACCGCGCATTCCTTGATTCGCTGACCAACCGCACGCTCGCTCTGAGCAAGGGGCGGCTGGAGTCTTACTCGGGCAATTACAGCTTTTTTGAAAAGGACAGCGTGCTGCGCCGCGAAGCGCTTAAGCGTGCCGCCGAGAACCAGCAAAAGCAAATCGCAGAGACCGAGCGTTTTATCGAACGTTTCCGCGCTAAGACCAGCAAGGCTGCACAAGTTCAGAGCCGCATTAAACAGCTGGAGAAAGTTGAGCGTATTGAAATTGAGGACGAGGAAGATGCGGTGCATTTCAAGCTCCCGCCGGCCCCGCCCAGTGGCCAGGTCGTGCTTGAGTTGCGCGCGGTGCGCAAGTGCTACGGCGACCTCGAAATCTATCGCAATCTCGACTTCAAACTCGAGCGTGGCGACCGCGTTGCGGTGGTTGGGCGAAATGGTGCCGGTAAGTCGACGCTGGTGAAAATTCTTGCCGACGAAGAACCCATTCAAGCCGGTGAGCGCGAAGTTGGTTACAAGGCCCAGATTGCCTTCTTTGCCCAGCATCAGGCCGATACCCTTGACCCCGCCAACAGTGCCCTGGAAATCGCTGAAGCCGCCGCGCCACAGGGCGAAGGCCGCCGCGCTCGCACCCTGCTCGGTGCATTTCTCTTCCGCGGAGATGACGTTTTCAAGAAGGTCAAAGTTCTCAGTGGCGGGGAGAAAAACCGCCTCGCGCTGGCAAAGATGCTCCTGCAGCCCTTTAACTGCCTGATTCTCGATGAGCCGACAAACCACCTCGACATGAAGTCAAAGGAGGTTCTCCAGCGTGCATTGATGGATTACTCCGGCGCAATGGTCATCGTCTCGCACGACCGCGCATTCCTCGACCCCATCGTCGACAAGACGCTCGAAATCAGTCGTGACGGTGCCCGCATGTTTGCGGGAAATGTGTCCTATTATCTGGAGAAAATTGCGGCCGAGCGTGAGGCCGAACAAGCCGCGGCCCGCAGCACAGCGGACACAAAATCCACCGCATCGCCCAAGCCGGCTGTGGACGCCAGTGCCGATAATCTTTCACCCAAAGAGCGCCGCCGCATCGTTGCCGAGCGCAACCAGAAGCTTAC
>JBNNDZ010000369.1:0-4615 GCA_050285865.1 Puniceicoccales bacterium | reverse complement strand
TCGACGCCGATAAAGTCATTTTCACCGCCTCGATGGGTGGTGGCTTCCAGCTAGCGCTTTACGAGTTCTCGACCAATTCCGCCAAGCCGGTAACCGGTGGCGGCAGCGATGCTAAGGAGGCAGTCTGGCTCAACGACGGACGCCACGTCATATTCACCCAGAAAGAATCCGGCGGCAAAGAGTTCCTCGTCATCCTCGACACCGAAACGAACAAGCGCACCCGCATCTCTCCGGCTAACTTCGGCAACGCATCCCAGTCGACTTACGCGTATTGATTCGGTGTTCGCAGCCGAGTCTGCGGAAACTTCAATCAGCTACCCAACGCATTCCGAGCCTCCGCAACTCGAAATATTTAAATGATTTTCATCGAATAATCCAACCGCGCCTGTCGTTCAACCAGCGCAATACAACCTGTAAGAACGACAATGAAACACATCCTAAAATCCTGTTTGATTTGCGCACTGATCCTGACACTGGGGTCTGCCGCCAGTTATGCCCGCGGTGGACACAACCACGGTGACAGTGAAGCGCTCGCCGCCCTCGGCGGCTTTGTCGGCGGCTACATCACGGCCGAACTCATCAACGATGGTCAACGCGGCCATCACTACGCTGGCCCACAGCAATGCGGCTTCTCCGAACCACCCCGTCACCACCAGGGAGGCTACAGTAAAGGCCACAAACAGTGTCGGTGCGGAGGCGGTTATTACGACGTAGTTGTCCGCCGCGTCTGGGTGCCCGGCGAATGGGCCTGGCGCTGGAATTCCTGCGGTGAGCGCATTCGCTACCGCAAAGCAGGCTGCTTCCGCCTCCAGCGCGAACGCGTCTGGGTGCCATGCAAAGGCCGCTGCCGCTAATCCAGCCCTGGCAACTCCCCCAAAAACACGAGGCGTGGCGACGGAATTTTCTATCGCCTCGCCTTTTATTTTCCTAAAATATCGATCCCCTTAATTCTATGAACAACGATCAGCGAGAATTGCTCCAACGGCATTTCGACGGCGAAGCCAACGCCGACGAAAACGCGACCGCCGTTCGTCTGCTCGCAGAAAATGACGAGGCAGCCGCGCTGCATGCGCAGTGGTCCGCACAACGTGAGGCGCTCGCGGTCTTTCCTCCGCAGCCAAGCGAAATCACCGTTGAAAAAGATTGGAACACCCTCAAGGCCCGCCTGCTGACCGAAGAAGAAACACCTGAACTCGAACCGGAAGATCCGCGCTGGAAAATCTCTACGCCCATCTGGGCATGGAGCGCCGTGGCGGCGGTCATCGCATTGATCGGTGTCGTACTGCTATTACCACCGGGCAATGTCTCCACTCCGCATGAATTGGCTCCAGCCAATATTGTCGAACGTGTCGAAACCGGCATCGATGGGGCGACGCCCATTGTGTATGTTGATCCACAAACAGGTTGGTCCGTGGTATGGGTCGACGAAGGGGCCGCAGGCTAGCGCCGAATCACATTCGGCATGCTATTCAACTCCTACGAGTTCATCGTCGCATTTTTGCCCATCGCACTGCTGGGCTTTTATTCGATCGCGCGTGCCCTTGGCCCCGGCGCTGCCCAAGTATGGCTGATTGCGGCCTCGCTGTTTTACTACGGAGGGTGGAATCCGGTATACCTCGGGCTTATACTCGGATCGGCGATCTTTAACTTCGCCTTGGGCTCTGCGATACAAAGTAAACCCAACTCACGGGCACCACTTATTTTCGGAATCATCGCAAACCTAGCCCTGCTTGCCTGGTTTAAATACGCGAACTTCTTCGTGGACAATATCAACGCCGTGGCACCGGTTCACTGGACTCTGGCCAAAGTCATTTTGCCACTGGCGATTTCGTTTTTCACCTTCCAACAAATTGCATTTCTAGTCGATGTCCGCCAGGGGCGTGTCGCGGGGTACACCTTTCGCGAGTATCTGCTCTTTGTCGTTTTCTTTCCCCAATTAATCGCCGGTCCCATTGTCCACCACAGCGAGATGATGCCGCAATTTGCGCGGCGCGAAACGTATCGCCTGCAACTCGACAACCTTGCCGTTGGCCTGACTTTCTTTGCCTTTGGCCTCTTCAAGAAAGTTATTATCGCCGACCCACTTGGCGCGCAAGCCAGCGAAGTTTTCGGCACCGCCGCTGCCGGCAACCCGCTCTACTCCTGGGAAGCTTGGGCCGGTGCCCTTGCCTACACCCTGCAAATTTACTTCGATTTCTCGGGCTATACCGATATGGCCATCGGGCTTGGACGGATGTTTGGCATTCGCCTCCCGCAAAACTTCAACTCTCCCTACCAAGCCGCCAGCATTGCCGATTTCTGGCGTCGCTGGCACATGACGCTCTCACGCTTTTTACGCGACTATCTCTACATCCCGCTTGGTGGCAATCGCAAGGGACCTGTCCGCCGGGACATAAACTTGATGGCCACAATGACACTCGGCGGGCTCTGGCATGGTGCCGGTTGGACATTTATCCTGTGGGGCATCGCCCATGGTGCCTACCTGCTAATCAACCACCACTTCACGGCTTGGCGGAAAGAGAAACTCTCCAACGCAAAGTCACTTTCTATTGCAAAGCAAAGGCTTGTCCATGCCAGCGCGGTCGCCTTCACCTTTTTCTGCGTCGTGCTGGCCTGGGTTCTTTTCCGCGCCGAAAATCTCTCCGCCGCCGGGGCCGTTTACGAAGCCATGTTCGGACTGCACGAAAGCATTGAACATCCCCGTCTATTCAAACCACAGATCTTCGCTTTCATCGCGCTACTGCTGGCATTTTGCTGGTTTGCTCCCAACCTGCAACGCGTGCTCGCCAGCTATCACCAGCCACCCGACGCCGACGCCCGCCACGCAATTGCCCCGGCCAACCCCCACTGGCACCCCACCCTCCGCTGGGCTGCGCTGGCGAGCTTCCTTTTCCTAGCCGCATTCCTGTCGCTGAGCCAACAGAGCGAATTTCTCTACTATCAATTTTGAACCACTGATGACACTGATGGACATTAATCTCAACGTGCGAGTACTTTTACAGAAGGTCGCAAAGGGTGTCGTGAGTTCTTCATGGCCAAAACGAACTTCTCTATAAAAAAGCATCATCTACGATCAGCGTTCATCAGTACCATCAGTGGTTAGCCAATCGCGCATGCCTTCATCCCCCCAATCGTTTCGCCGTTACCTTCTCGCCTTCGCTTTAATGGCGGGCGGCGGCCTGCTGCTGGTCGGATGCTTTAATTTTTTCATCGATCCCTACGGCGTATTCGGAATGAACACGCTGGGCATCTACGCCAGCGCGGACCGCGAGTCCAAGCCGATGGCCTATGCGCGAGGTGATTTCGACGCGGTTATCATGGGCAACAGCAAGGCGGCAATGATCCCGGCAGCGCGACTACGCAACCATCGCTTTTTCAGTGCGACATTCGGCGGCGCGATGCCGGAAGAGCTTTACTACTTTGCCGAGCGCAACATTCACGATGCCGACCTTGCCATTGTTATGCTCGATTTCTGGAGCTTCCGATCGGACCCACCCGTCCGCTACGATCCCTTTGCACCGCAAAGTTTCGCACAAGTCGTGGAAAAGCTCCTGAGCATCACTGCAGTGGAAGATTCCATTAAAACTTTGCGTCGCAAAGTTTCCGGCGAGCAGCCCGCATTCGCTCCCGATGGCTCGTTCATTGCCGAACGTTGGATTGAAAGCAAATCCCAGCCCAACGACATCCTGCGCAAACTGGAATTTCGCGAACATGCACGCTGGTTCGTGGACTACGAGCCATCCCCCGAGCGCATGGCTTACCTGGAGAAGTTGGCGGACCTGTTTCGCGAGCGCGGCATCCCTGTAGTCGTAGTCCTTGCTCCGATGCACGAAGAAAGCCTTGCACTTATGGACGGCACACCTGCGGCCGAAATCGAATCACGGTGGAAATCGAAAGTGCGGGCGCTGTTTCCGCAAACGATCGACCTCATCGACAGCGGATATTCAGCACCGGAAAACTTTTTCCCCGCCGACCCGACACACTTCAGGCCGGAAGTCGGCGTGGAAATGATCAACCGAGAAGTGCTCGGCCGCAACGAATAGGCTTTTCCTGATTCCGCGCATTTGCTTTCGTGGCGCGATGAAACCACGTCCCATCCCCGGCTCCACCGGTGAAGTCCTGACGGAACTCCCCTCGCCCTACCTTCCGCACCCGGCGACAGGTCTGCTGCACCTGCCACGCTTCATTGCAAAAATCCGCTACACCCGCGACCACGGCGAGCTGCCCGCGAGCTATCGCAAAAATTATAAGCGCGGCTTCGACCGCTTCCTTTGCATGCATTTGGGCGTGGAGCCAGCCGACGTGGAAAAAATCGTGATGGAATCCGCCGACGATGCCGAGGTGGATCGCCGCTTGCTCGAACTATTCCCCGATGAACTTTGCACCGCAAAGTGGAACCGCGAAGTCGTTCAAAAAGGCATGACCGAAGCCGGGCGCGAATTCATGCGTGAATCGCTGGAAAAGATGGGCTGCCTCGAATGGGAGGGTGAAGTCAAATCCGTCGCCGACATGATCGAACTCGACGAAGGACGCCTCTAAAGCGCTTACACCTTAAACAGACTAACTCCAGCCGCGCACGCTGCCTTTGGCAAAATCGAGCACGATCTTGATGACC
>JBNNDZ010000368.1:0-7142 GCA_050285865.1 Puniceicoccales bacterium | reverse complement strand
GCCCGGCGTGTAGTATCTCACCATCGAGGCGGCGTTTGGGCTTGGCTCGATAATCCACGCACCATTCTGCGGCGGCCATGGAATCTCGGCACGGTCTATTTTCGTTCGGTTTTGAAACATGCCTAAAATTATGCAAATTGGGCGGCTGGCGGTAACATGCGGTAACATCTGGTCACAAATCGCGTTCGAGTGCGGCAACTTCGGCGACAAGAAATCGCTTCACACGACCGCCAATCCAGTGCCCTCGGAGTCTGCCTTGACGTTCCCAGCGCATGATTGTCTGCCGGTGGACGCCAAATCGCTCGGCAACGTCTGCAATCGTCATCGGCTTGCCGGTGAGCGGCAGCGTCGGACAAGATAGCTCGGTATCGGTCCAAATTCGTTTTGAGTTTCGGTCCATAGTTAAATCCTATTGTTATTGATTCCTCGATAGGTATTCAATGGGGGGTCAAAAAGTCTCGCGCACATTTTTTGACGGTTCTAGGCCGGTGGACAGGGTCTTTTCATTTTTACAATTTCGGGTGCCCCCGGTGCCTGCTTGATCTGTCCGCGCTGAATCGCTTCAGCAACAATACGACGGCATTCCTCGTAACCGCCAAGTTGATCGACGGGCGAAACCTGCTGCGGGTCATATAGCTGACTACCTCGACGAATGATGGCGGTCATGTGGGTTTGGTTAGTTTTATTAGTTTATTTCTAACTTCATGGTCGGTGTTACCTTCATTTTGCTTTCTTTTTTTTCATAACTCCAAATAAAACTAATAAAACTAATAAAACTAACCATTAAGGATATATCTGAGCGGGTGAGGTTATCCGGTAGCGGTTCAAGTTACTGTGCGGTTTACCCATGCATTTAACATGTCGCTTATGTGTTTCACATAGGCGAGTCATCAGCCGGCCTATAGCTTTCGTGCCCTTGATGTAACTTGCTCCTGCATCCTTCAGAGCGGCATGAGCTTCCTGCGCAGTGCCTTCCCATGGCGTGGGAATTATTTCGCAAAATTCATTGAACCACTGCCCATCGTCCGAAAGCGAGAATACTGATTCGAGCGAATTAGGATGATGGTATGCTTTAACGGTGCATCGCCCCTCCGTATCTCTGTGTGCTTTAGGAACAGCACCGGCGTTCAACATCTCATGGACCATAGCGGGAAGTTCTTTGATGATAGCCCCCCACAATGCCTTGCGGGTTTCTGCCGAGTCCGATGGCATGGGCATAGTCGCCCGTGAAAACCACAGCAGTGCCAGCTTCTTATCTACGGTGTTGTCGATTTCTGGGAGCACGGCTAAAGATTCCTCTACAGGATTGCACGAGATGGACATTCGCCAGAACGGGCAGATTGAAAATGCCTGCGCTCCTTTCGGGTGTATTCGGTGACGCTCATTCACTGCGACTGATTTGATACTCTCTTTTATTTTTTGCCGGATAGCTTTAGAATTCTCTGAAAAATCATCTTCTACCATTAAGTGAGTCGCTTCGGCCCAATCGCCGTTGAATCCGGTTCCCCCTGTAATCGCTTGGATGACTCGGGCTTCACGGTCTCCTAGAACCTTAGTCAAAATGCTTTGCGTAAGGCTCTTACAGCTACCTGTTTCACCGATGAATGCCACGACTGGCGCGGGCACCCATACACCAACGTGAAGCCCTTGTAGTGTGGATGCTAACCACCAATAGAACCATTCAAATTGCTCATCTCCTAGGGCAGATTTCCAAATGGTTTTGATGACCGTCCACTCTCCGGCAATCGGCTTCACGAGATCAGGCTCATTGGGGACCAATACATGCTTCCCATTTATCTCGTGAAGCCCTTTTGTATGCCCAGAAATCGCCAACGGGAAATCAAACCCATTTTCTACAACGGCCCGATTGAGATGGCCGCTAAGCTCTTGCTCTCGGAGCTTAGCGTCCGTAATGCCGCGTCCGACGCCGTGAACTTCCAATAGGACAATCTTGGCTTTGTTTTCGGAGTATGGGCGGTAAGCATCCTTTACATCGCGAATCCAAAATTTGCTTGTCCTATTTTCAAAAAAGATGAAAGGCTCGGCGGTTTTATCCTGTGCGCCGATTGCGCTTGTAATGTTAGCTATCGGCATTTTGCACCCCCAGCATTTCTGGCCAACATACATTTGACTCATCACTCAAAGCCCAATGGCGGGCAATGTAATCGTTCAAGTCTTCGCCTTCAATGTCACTATGCCAGTAGTCTATCTCATCGACAACGTTGGCAAGCTGCCAGCCCCATCGGTTAACAGAATTTCGCCCTGCATCGTCGGCGTGAGAAAAAATGCGAACACGTTTTCCTGCGAATAGCGATAAGGCCTGACTGTGTATTTGCTGCCCCGCGCCAAGCATAGCTACAAAAGAGGCGTCAGCAGGCAGTTGCCCGTCATTCTCCATCCAGATAGCAGTAGCCAAGGCAATCAAATCCGGCCCGCCTTCGCATAAATAGACTGTATTGGTATCCGGCGTGATGGTTGCGGCCCCGACGGGCCAGCTTGCGGTGCTTCCCGGTAGCGTCTTGGCTTTGACGTTCCCGAATATTGGCTCGCCATCAAGCCTCCTTATTTGTGCATTAAATCCGGTTGAATCGGTGATAATCCATGTGCGCAGATAGCTGCGACCTGCCCGGGTATAGCACATGCCGAATTGACCCCGATCGAAAAGTATCTGCATGGCCACAATTGAAGGAATTCCACGCAGTCTACGTAAATTTGTCAGCTCGCTGATACTGCCTGCGTCGAGAGGCGGTATGCATATTTTCTTAGGTGTCTTTGTCTCTCCGGTCAAACTAGCGCCTTTTTTGGGGCGTGAAATCTGACGCTGCGGTATGCGCAACCAATCGCCGGCCTCGTGCAATGCTTCAGGGAATGACAAATTGCGCGTAGCCATCCAGAGCGCGATCAAGTCACCTTTGTCACTCGGAGATGCAAAATCAATCCAATGGCCAGCCTTGTCGCCTTCTAGTGCAACGTGCAGCGATTCGCCAGGGTTACCCTTGATATCACCAACAACCCACTCACGTCCCTTTCTGTGGCCATCGGGCAGGAGGTAGGCGCAAACACTTTCAACGGCGTTGCGTAAGCCTTCCTTGACCTCTGCGGAATCGTAGGAATGCTTTATTTCTGACATCCGGACCGCCCTCCATTGCGGTGACGGTTGCGCACGATGCGCGGAACGGTTACTACGGGAGACACTTTGCCGGGCAAAGCACTTTGCGTCGCAGAGCTTGAAGCCTGCTGAACGACGGATCTCTTAGGCTCGATGATTCGCGGTTGCTCGATGGGTTGCGGGCGTCTACGTGGACGGCTCCGACTTCCAACCGGCACGTTGCCGTTGCGTTCGATGCGGGCGAGTTCGCGACTGACGGCACGGTTCAAAGATGATTTAGTGGACATGCTGCCCGCGCTCCTTGCACGGCAACCAGGGCGAACCCTCGCCTTCAAGTTGACTGTTGATGGCCAAGTCAACGGACGGCCTGCGCGCTGGCAAACGGTCCAGGCGACTGGCTGGTCGCAATCCCACGCGGCGACAAATGCGCTGGAAGCGAGTTCGGCGGTTTAGGGCGGCGGTCATGCTGCACCCCCCGCCAATTTGAGCATTGCAGCGTCACCCTCTGCGATTGGAATGCGTTTACAATGGTAGCCGAGGTCAAGGCATGGCAGGTCGCCACGGCGAACTAACTTTGCGATGTGCCGATAAGACAAACCATACCGGTTGCCAAATTCAGCCATCGGGATTGCAACCAGTTCGGTTGCTTTTGTGCTTTGGGTTGGATCAGTTGCGATCATGCACGAAGTTTCGCACACGACCTACAATTCTAATTTTTCTGTTTTGCTGGCTGGCCTATTCCGTTTTGCTGGTTAGTGCCCGCCTGTTTGGTCACTTTTTGCCGGAAATTCGGGGGTTGAACTTGCGCTTTTGGGGGCAAATGCGCTTATGCGCCTCGGAAATTTTCTTTTTTGCCGGTTGCAAGGGCAAATCTTTGTTTTTTTTCAGAAACTTTCCATCTTGGCCGTGCCTCCTGCCTACGCGGCCTTTGCGCTCTGCTTGCCTGCGCACATTGCTTATCCTGTGGCTGGATAGTCGCTCAAGAAAGACCAGGGCGGCATCACCGTTTTGCCCTTTCGATTCCAGGGGCCAATTTCCGTATGAGATCATCGAGATCCACTTAGTTAAATCCTCGTCGCTCTTTAGTGCGGGGTTGTTCGCGGTAAGCTCAACAAATCGGTTTATCCGCATTCTCTTGCTTTTGTAGCTCTTAGGAAGGTATCGCTTCAATAGATCATCAAATGCCTCCAAGTAGGTCATGGATACACCTTTTGCGTTTAGGTCCAACCTGTCGATTCTGTCGCCTAACTGTGTCTTTAATCTGTCGAATGCGTCATTCATGCTGAGACCTCCTTCAATTTTGCTTCCTCACCGTCTGGCCTGATCGACCAAAACTTAACGGCGTCTTGTTTGCGGACCAATGCCCGGTAGTGTGTAAAAAGCATTTCCGGCGTTTCGTGGCCCATAGACTCACGTAAGGCTTTCACGTCGGCATGGGCGGCAAGGTGGTAGCTGGCGAAGGTGTGCCGAAGCACGTCTTGCTTGTCGGAAATACCCGCTATTCGGCGAACCGTGCGCCAACGGTCATTCCAGCGCTCCGGCGCGACGGTGCCCTCGCTGCCTTCGTAGGGCTTTAGCCAGTCAAGCAGGGCGTCTTCCATCGGAATGAACCTTGCAGAGCGCGTCTTCGCCTTCGTGGGCGGTATCCTGACCGTTTCGTGATCGAATGCGACTTCCTTCCAGTCGATGCGCTGGACCTCGGACGGACGAACGCCAGCAAAGAGCATGAGCGCTACCGCGGGCAGCATGTCTCGGCAATCGAGACGCATTTCGGCGGGCAAGGTCTGGTCTTCGGTGAAATCGCGGCAGGCGGCGAGCACGGCCCTTGATTCCTCTACGGTCAAGACCTCGATATCTTTCTTTGCCTGCTTGCGCTTGGCGATACGGTCAAATGGATTGTCTTTACAATATCCGCGCTGAACAGCCAACGAGAAGGCAGGGCGAATTGTCCGGTAGGCAAAATTGAATTGAACTGCGGTCTTGAAATTCGACTCCAGCTCGCGCTCAAGGTCGATAGGGCGAAGATCGGCAACGAGTATCGGCCCCAACTTTGGCAATACCTTCGCAAAAACCCGTTCGATGGATGCAGCATAGCGAGCGCTGGCGGTGTCCTTGGTCTTGAGGTATTCCCCATGCAGGGCGGTAAATGTCACGCTCTCATCGTCTTGAGCGCGTTTCTTCGCGTAGGCTTTTGCGGCGTCGAGTAGGGTAGCGCCGTAGGGCTTGAGCACTTCCAGGGCTTTTCTGGCGTCGGCGGCCAAATCGGCGGGCATGTTGATTGCGGCGGTCCCATACTGACGGTTTTTCTTCATCAACGCGGAACGCTTGTTCTTGGCCTCTTCGTCAGTCTCATAGGACGGACGCCAGCGCTTGCCTGACGGCGATAGGTGAGGCGGTACGTCGAGTTGGTAGCGGTCGCCACGCTTCTTGATTGGAATCTGTATTGGTTTGGCCATAACGGCAATAACGGCACTGGGGCAGAGTTGGGTTGGTGTTACAGAATGACGGCAATAATGGCACTCCCGTCGCTTGGAACAGATTATTGGTCTGCGGAAATTTGTATCACGGAACAATAGATTGGAGTTTTTACGTTTTTTACATTGTGCCGTTATTGCCGTTAAATCAAGGATAATCGTGCATAATCGGAAACAATCAATGCTCCGAAACCCGCATAAATACTACATGTCGCTTTTACAGTAGTCAGACTGTAAATCTGTTCCGGTAATCGGTTCGGGCGTTCGAATCGCCCTCCCACCACCATTTTAAACCCCTGATCATCAGGGGTTTTTTGGTGCCCGGAGATGTGGTTGGTTTGAAGGTGCCGAGCAGTGGATGTGAGCCTTACAACACCGTATCCAGCGGCAACTCCGGCAGAATTGGGTCGAGGCTTTCCAGGGCAGCGAGGGTGTTGGCGTCGATGGTTCCCGTAGTGAGTTGCGTGGCCAAATAATGGAAGCGTGCAAGGTGGCGTTGGATGCGTTCGCGGGCGTAGTTGGCGGTTGCGCCACCGCGGATCATGAAGGGCCAGTCGGAAGCCTGCGCGAGCAATAGTTCCCGGATGAGCTGACGCAGTGCCCGGTTGCGGAGCGTTTGTTCGGGTGAAAAATCAGGCTCGTCCCAGCTTTCAGCGAGGTGGGCGAAGGTCGCATCGGCTTGGGCCAGAAGCGGATAAATCCAATCCGTCTCGTGGTTCACCCAATAAGAGAAATCCGCCTGACGCCCCCAGGTCGAAGCGATGGGACGCTTGACCGGCAGGTCCGCCATGTCAGCGAGCGCGGCGGTTGGAGTGGATAAAGTGAAATCTCGTCCAGTCGCGCTCTGCGCCATAAAGTGGCTTAGGAAGGTCGGGCCCTCGAACCACCAGTGACCGAACAGTTCGGCATCGAAAGGCAGGAATGTGAGGCCGGAGGCGGATTCGGCGTCGATGGCCGCAGCGAAATCATCCGCATCGGACCGGGCTTGAGCTATAGCGACATCGGGCTCGTAAAACGACTTTTCCGCGCCGCCGGTCACTGCCCAGTATTTCATTCCCAGGGGCAGGGTGGTGCCGTCGGGTGTGCGGTAGAGTCCGGCTTGTTCGTTGGACAATTCATGCGCGGCATCACGGTGAAACTCGCGGTAGGCGGCGTGTCCCGGGTAGCCGCTGCGGGCATCCCAGACAACTCGGGAAAGCGCGGTGTCGCGCGCAATTGCCGTCACGCCGTTGGGGCACTCGCGCACGCGGGGGCCACCCATATCTTCGACGCCAAACCAGCGCACGCCGGCGGCCGCGAGGTCGTTTTCCAGGCCGGGGAAGTACGCGCATTCGGGCAGCCAGAAGCCGGCTGGATCGATGCCGGTCAGCTCGGTGAAACGTTGCACGCCGAGCTCGATTTGCAGGCGGCGGCTGACGGCGTTTTGGTGCGCGGGCAGGAACCCATGCGTCATGGCCGTGGTGAGCAGCTCGACTTTCCCCTGTTGCGCAAGACGGGCGAAGGCGGCCGGGAGGTCCTGTTTGTGTTTATCGGTGAAATCTTGCCGGGCACCTTCCCAT
>JBNNDZ010000367.1:0-8046 GCA_050285865.1 Puniceicoccales bacterium | reverse complement strand
GCCCGCTATATGGCGTGGTTGGAATGGCAGACCTCCTTCATGAGCAGTTTCGGGCAATGCCGGAAAGTGAACTGCAGAGTTGCATTGAAGACCTTCGTAAATCGGCCTCCGGAGCCCATGCGTTACTCGAAAACCTTTTATCTTGGGCGCTCTTTGAGCGGGGTCTTCTCCGCTACTCCGCCCAACCCATCAAACTGATCCCGTTAATCGATCGCTGCATAAGCATCTACGAACAAAATGCCAATCAAAAGCAGCTTACCATCCAGCGTGTCGGTGCCGAAGACGTTGTCGTTGAAGGCTGCCGCCCAATGCTCGAATCCATCCTGCGCAATTTTGTCTGCAATGCGGTGAAATACTCGCACGAAGGCGGATTCATTGTAGTGCATGTCGAAGCAACGGAAAAAGCTGTCACGGTTTCAGTCTGCGACGAAGGTGTCGGTATGAGCGAGGAGGCAGTCGCACAGCTGTTCAGTCTCAGCGAACATGAAACCACCCGTGGAACGGCCGGAGAAAAAGGCACCGGCATCGGCCTCCAACTCTGCCGACAACTTGCAGAAGCTCATGGCTCCAAGATTTGCGTTGAAAGCAAACCCGGCAATGGCAGCACATTTAGTTTCTCACTCAAACGGATCCCGTATGAGTCCCTGACTTATGCGAATTCCTAGAGCAGCCTATTTCACTTATTCGACCAACGGCAGTTCCTGCTGCACGTTACCGCTGTCAGCATCCTCCACAAAGCGCACACCACACCCCATCAGACGTATCGATCGTGAATCGCGTTCGTGCAAGGCGGTTAGTAAATCCCGAAACACCGGTAGTTCCGGTCTTGCGGCCACGCATTCCCGCGAGCGCCGAGAGAAATCCGTATATTTCACGCGGACAAACAACTTATGAATGCGACGGTCGGCATGACGTCTAAGGTCGGTCATCAGTTCTTCATGCAGTGGCTCCAGCGCGGCAAGCCAATCATCCAGCCCATCTTTGTCTTCCCTAAAGGTGCGTTCGTTCGAGACACTTTTGCGAACACGGTTCGCGGACACCGGTCGATCATCGACACCACGGCATTGGAAATACAGCTCATGCCCGAACGATCCGAATTCCTGCGTAAGTTGCTGCGCGGATAAAGACTGCATTTCCCCGCACGTTTCAATGCGCATTTGACGTAGTCGCTCGGCTGCCTTTGGACCGACGCCCCATAGCTTCCGTACGGGTAAATCGACAATGAACTCCGCGACCTGATCGGGAGTCACGGCAAACTGCCCATTCGGCTTGCGCCAGTCGCTGGCAATCTTCGCCAAGAGCTTGTTGGGGGCAATGCCACACGAGGCGGTGAGCTGCGTTTCATCCCAGATTCTCTGACGTATCTCCTTGGCCAAATCCCATGCGAACCGATCTTGATGCGTCACGTCGAGGTAGGCTTCATCCAGTGAAAGCGGCTCAATCAAATCAGTGTAGTCCTCGAGAATTTCGCGCACGCGCTGGCTCTCCGCTTTATATTTGTCCATGTCCACCGGAAGCGAAATCAAATGCGGGCATCGCTCCAGCGCCATGAAGCCCGGCATCGCTGAACGAACACCGAACTGCCGCGCCTCGTAGCTCGCGGTGCAGATGACGCCGCGTCGACTCGTTCCCCCAACCGCCACCGGCTTGCCCCGTAACTCAGGGTTATCACGCTGCTCCACCGACGCGTAAAAGGCATCCATATCAATGTGGATGATCTTTCGCGTTGATGAATTCTGCGTGCTCATTGGAGCATTAGGTTTCGCTCCATGGGCAAGAAAAGGCAAACGCGTTTGTGAGTTTCGCTAACACAAGCCACAATCGGGCCACAAAAAAATCCGCGCAAGACAGTGGCCTTGCGCGGATTGTGAAAAAACGAGAACCTTACTGAATGGGACGCGTAATTTGTCGCAGCACCATTCGCTTGGGCTTCACCTCGATCGGCTGGGCATTCACCTTCGTATTGGTAAACTGACCTTCCGGGCTGATCTTACAGAAGTTCACATAAGTCTTCGTCCAACCCGGATTGAAAGCAACAAGCGTCGTGATGACCTGATTTGCGTTATCGGGATCGATCTTAGAGAAGGCTGCGGTAAACAGAATATCTTCCGTCGGAGCACCACCAGCACCTACAACATTCGCGTAGAGGCTCCAATCCGGTGAGCCATATTCGGCGAACACATGCAGGTAGGTCATGATGTTCGTCGGTGTCTCATTCGGGAAGGTCGTGACACTGCTTCCGGAAATGCCGCTGGTTGATGCCCAACTGGACCAGGCACGATCAACATAGGGCGCGGACTTCTCGGTGTCGCCCGGCAACTGATTGATACCGACCATGGATGAAGTCATCGCCATCGCATTCCAGATCGCCGGTTGGAACAAACCGGAATCACGCACTTGAGCCCAGGGATTGTCTTCCTCGGGATTGGCGCTGTCTGTTCCCACAAACACGCCAGCCCAGTCTTGCATGTAGCTGAGGTTGCGGGTCATGCCGAGTGTCCATGGTGTTGGCGGGAAGGATTCGATGAACTTTGGCCCCGCTGGATATGACCAGAAGAAGGTATCTGTAGTGGGACCGAACTGACGCACGATGGATGCTCCAGCCGAACCCTCACCATAGAAGCCAGCTGGGTTCGAGCCGGTGTAGTCAGTGCCAATTGGCCAATCGTTGCCCCCGGTCGGATTATACTGGTCGTCGGGTCCCAGCGACTCAAACACACTACTCGTGGTTGGCGTCCAGGAATACTCATTCTGTTCGCTGTCCTTGAGATTGTAGTTCTTGTCGAGGAAGTAGAGGTCGCTGGCGGTGTTACCCGTTGCGAGCAAGTAAATGCCCATCTCAACGATCTCCCGGCGGTTCGTTCCCGCACCCCACAGGATTGCAGCACTGAATGACTGTAAGCCTTCCCAGGTTGAGTTCTCATTGATGTTGCCGTAGATCTCGTTGCCCGTGCCCCATGAGCGCCAATCTGCAAACGGATTGTAGCCCGTCGAACTTACGGGTGGCTGGATGCCCGCATCCGCTGCTGGCTCCTGCGTGCCGGACGCCCAAGGATGCCCACTCCAACGATCGAAGAACGCAAAGTTCTGATAAGTCATCTCCGGGTAACGGTAGAAGTTAAACCGGATATCGTTATCGAAAGCATAGGTCATCAGCCACTGGTCAATAGCCTGCCCCATGAACTCCGCATCAGACCAAAGCTTTTCCGGACGCCCTTGGGATTCCAGCGTGGCGTCATCCAACCATGTCCCTTCGAGCACTGCGGCAATGCCCGCGGTGGAAAGGTAATAGCCGTAGAAGTAATGCTGGTCGGTCCATTGGTCGGAAACACCGAAACCGCTGAACAACTTACCGGTTTCCCAAGTCCGTAACGGGTCACCCGTATCAACCTTGGCCTGGTTTTCTGCTGCCGAAAGTGCAGGCGGATCGAAGTAGGAACTGGCAACGCCAACAAACGGAATCGAGCCCGATGGATTGATAACCACCCGATTGGAGTCCGACTGATATTGGCTGAAATACGACATGTTCCAGTCCTGCGGGTTCGTTTCCGAGTTGCGGAACGGCGGGTCTTGGAACAGGAGTGTAAGGGCGCGCTGCAGGCCTTGTACGCTCGTCTTCAAGCCACTGCGCAATGAAATGAGCGGGCTGTTTGTCCGGTAGATCGGCGCTTCGACGTCCGCCTTGACTGCGTTGATAAGGAATCGGCTGGGCTGTCCTTCCGGTGTTTCGCGCCCGTTGTCGACCACGTTATGTTGATACAGGTTGAAGATCAACCCGACCGTCTTCGCAATGGACGAGAAGGTATTTCCAAGGCCATAGCCATCGGGCGAGCCCTTGAGATAACCGGCACCGAACGGCGTTTGGTTTGGCGTCGCATACTGAGCAAACAACGCCGTCGTCGAATCGTAGATCGTCTTTTCAATCGGCGCAGCCGAAGGCACGGACAAACCGAGGAAGCCGCGTGCGTCATCCGGTGGAATCACTTGCCATTCATTCGTGTGGAAGGTGATGCGAATCGGTAAGCTGTCCGGTGACGTGCCGTCCTCTGCGCCGGGGATATAGCGGACACCTGCGAAGTCGGGATTTTCCTGCTCGGTAATCACGCGGAGATTCTTCACCCCACCAAAGTTTTCCGGGTCGTCCGGCTCAAAGATGATGAACTGGAATTTACCCTTTGGCGCTCCAAACAGTGGTGACTTATTGCCTTTGATGTGGATATCCACGTTCGGGCTGTTGTAGCCCTTACCTGGATCCAGCACCAGGATCTCCTTGATTTTGCCGTCCTCAATCACCGCACGCAGCTTGGCGGGGTTGTCTGCGTTCTCCTCACTCGGAGAAACCTGGACGGGATCGTCCTCAACCGGCTGGTTCAAGTCGTTGTCAGGGTAATTAGAGCCCTGACGCATAACCTTAACGGCGGCGATACCACCCTCCTCATTCATGATTGGAGTCAGCGCGGCATTGAACCCGCGTCCCCCCTGGACGATGAAATAGCCAATGCGGTTAAAGCCTGAACCCTTGGACTTGAGTCCCTTCATGGGACCATCGGCACCCTTGAGTGAGATTTTGCCATCGGTGCCAATTTCGAGGTCGAGTTCCGGCATGACGAAATTATCACGGCCGGCAAAACCACCGCTAAAGATCGTTTCAACTTCACCCTCGTATCGGCCGATAGGCAGATCATTGCCTTCGTTATCCTTGGGCGGAGGGAGCAATTCCACGCCGGTCACAATCGTGCGCACCATGACCTTGGCTTCTGCACCCGCATAGGCACCATCGAAGACTACATCCGTCGGCGAAAGAAGCTTCAATTGCGATTCAGATGCTGTGCCACTCACGTGCGCCACCGAAACCGAGCCGTTGATTACGTTACCAACGATATCTATTTCATCACCATTAGCGTTCACAAAGTGACCCAGCACTTCATTCGTTGCATCGGGTAGTCCGCTACCTGGGTTTGTGATGACAGCATAACGGAAGGCCTCCTCTTGCGACTGCATGATCGCCTTGCCCTTTGGCGCGACGGCATCGGGTCCATTCAGGTCCGGCGATGGAGCCGGAAAGAGAACTTCGACTTTATCACTGTCGGCCGCGACGTCGCCAGTGCCCGGGTAAGAGCCCAAAGCAACAAATGGCGCGAGTGTGGAATTGACCACCTGAGTGATTTCTCCCGGGCGAATCGCCACTACCGTGGCACCGGTTCCTGTACCATAAAGCGTGAGCGTCGGGAGATCCTCAGCAGTAAGGTCGTAGCCGAAACCAGAGGAAATCGAATTCGTCAATCCGCCGACCAAGCCCTTGTAGAAATCGACCCCGTTGACCTTTTCAATATTTTGGGCGTCGAACACGGGCAAAATCAGCGGCTCGTCGATTGAGTCCGGGTCCGTGCCCGCGGGAGGCGTTACGCGGATCGTGGAACGGTAGCCCGCGCCCTTATCGACCATGAACACTGCGAGGATTTCACCGTTACCGCCGATCTGCAAACGGGCCGTTGCGCGGCGGCTGATGTTCGGATCCGCGCTGCTGATAAGCGGCTCGTCAATTACGATGCTAACTTCTGATGGGTCACGCGGGTAGTCACGCCCCTTCTTCAAAACATCGATCTGCTTGACTGCGTCAGTGTTTGGCTCAATCAGGACCTTCAGTTGAGCGGCTTCAAAGTTATCACCCGTTGCTCCGGTCGGCGTCAGTGTGGCATTGTAATATTCATCGAGATTGACCGGTTGCATGTAGTCGGTATTCCCCTCGTTTGGCGGGGTGATACGGACTTGGCTGATGCCGCTGATCGGATAAGGCTCGGCGTCGAAATTTGGCGTCGGCAGCATCGGGAGGAAGTTCTGGAATGGATACGACGTCGTGAAGCTCTTGCCGACAATCGACTTCAGGTTACCCTTGGGTGTCCAGTATCCCCAGTGCTGCTTGCCACTGGATGGATTGATATTCGCATTATCAAGCGAAATGGGCGATGATGGAAATTCCTGAATATCCCCTTGCAGAGGATTCCAGACGACCTCCGTTTTGTTGGCGTCGGTAAGATCAGGGCCGAGTCCAATTGGCTGATAATGGTGCGGCATCAGGTTGATAACCGTCTTCTGCATTTCGGCAACGGTTTGCCCGGCACCCGCAGCCCCAGTCTCCACGAACGGGTTTTTCAACAACATGGAGAACTGGGTGTTCACCTTGTTCATGTTGTCTACATGGTAATTGATCGTGGACTCGGTCGAGAAGTTGAAGGCATATTTACCCAGCTCCTGCGCCCAGGCGTGTGCAGCGGCAAGGCGGTCTTCCTCACTGTCTTCGGGGTGATTCGCCATGTCATAATAGCGCATGACCGGGATTGCCGCGACGACGAACCAGTTCTTCTGGTCATCGTCTTCCCATTCCAGATAATGATACCGGTTGCCCTGATCGTCCGTTCCGGTCGAATCTTCCAACGACATTGGCTTTACGGTATCAGCCTTGTAGAAGATAGCGATGTAAGTGTGGTTGGCCAATGTTCCGGGCTCATTCCAGCCACCGGAGCGTCCAGTGAGCAGGTCCGAATTGATTCCCAATGTTTCCTGGTGAGGCTGGTTCGGATTGATCTGGTTACCATACGCCAGCACGTATTTAATTTGAGGAGCAGCGGTGACCGTGGCTCCTTCGATAAATTTCGCATCGGTAGCGTTCTCAATTACGTCGTAGGTGGGAACACCCGGTGACGAGAAACCGGTCGGTTTGTTCCAATTGTAATTGTCGGCGTTGTCCTTACCGTTGACGCGGATGAGGTTGTAAAAATTGACGTAGCGGACGTTATTGGTTTCGAACCAGATGTAGGGCGAGCCCTGAGCCGCGGTCATCTTCATGTAGTTCCCAATACCCTCCTCACTGAACAGCGTATATTCGTAGCGGTTGTCCTCGTAGTCGCTGTCGTAACGGGCATTCGTGCCTTCCCAGACAAACTCCATGTCGAAGTCGCCGAAACGGTCAATGAGCAGGCTGTAAGGAGTTTGCTCTTCCGGGCTGGAATCGCGGTCAAAGACCGGGTAAGGGAACGGCTGGTGATCGCCGACCTGAATATCAAATTTGCCCCCGTCGAATCCATTAACATTAGCTGTGCTGCGGCGGTTCCAAAGGTTTTCCTCCAGCATCTCATCCGGCGCGACATTACTTGGCACCACAACCAACGTTTCCAGCGGACGATTACGCACGAACAGAGGTTCCTGCTTCCATGGGTCAGGATTGCCCGCAACTTTATCCCCCTTTTGATAGAGGAAAGGATACGGCAGCGTTAAATTCACTCCGCGGACAATTGGTTTATCCGACCAAAAATTGGTTGAGTGAACGCGGAACGGCTCCATCGGCTTCGTTGCCCAGCCAAACATGCTCGCTCCCCAATTGGAAGTAATACGCCACGGATTCAGAAAGAGCGGCTGCTGCTCCAAGCGAACCGGACGCCATTGAGCGTCAGGAGGAGTCGGATCATTCTCTTGGAAATTAACCGGTGTCTTGAAGGTGAAATAATCCCAACTAGCCAAGTCGGCATTGCTTGGTGCCACGTAGCTACCGGGATAACCATCGGGAACACCGGGAGGTGGCACGGCATCACCGAGGGCAAACCAACCGCCCCAGGAACGCCAGTTAGCAGGGTCCTCCACGCGGGAGCCCTGGGCAGGCTTGGTAATCGCAACGCGGCTGGCACCTGCGACACCGGGATACTTTGTGAAGTTCGGATTCTCCGGCGGCTGGTTCGGGTCGTAATCATGGACCGAGGGGTCGTCGTATTTGACGTCCGTCGGTTGAGTCCGCAGGTGTGGAGTGATTTCGGCAAACCCTTCCCAAATGACTGCATTTCCACCAGTGCCACCGATCGGCTCACCAAAAGTAATCGTGTAGACCATCGGGTCGTCGACTCCACCGCCGCCATCAATGTTGAAGATATTCAAGCGTAGGCGAAAGAACTTGGAACCTCCACTGGTTGTATCAACCGTTCCCGTTTGCGTGGAGTAGCCCATGCCGCTGTCAACGGGCGGATCAAGATTCACTGGAGGCTGATACCAGCCTCC
>JBNNDZ010000366.1:0-9850 GCA_050285865.1 Puniceicoccales bacterium | reverse complement strand
TTGCGGTGTTTGCCGCTTTGTCCATCACTGCTTGCAATAAGCCAACTGCAGCACCAGTGCAGGCAAGCCAGTCCGATGCCGGGTTCGCGCTGCTTTACAGTGTGGCAAAGCAGGAGCAGGACGTCGACAAGCTGCTTTGGGTCAAGGACCCCGGACCGGAAATCGAGGCGTGGATTCGATCGATTGCGACGTTCAATAAAGACGTTGCCGGACAATTGGAGGCCTGGCAGCAGGCGGGGAAGATCGGCAACCTCGAATTTACCGGATTGCCGGAAGCCGAGGCGGAGGCGCGTTCTCGCGCGGCTAGTCGCACGACCGGTGATTTGCTTTTCAGCGAGGACGTCGATTTACGCGTCGCATTGATCGTGGCCCAGGTCAAAGCGATGGGCTATTGTGCCGACCTCAGCTATGCGATCGAGCAGGAAACGAAGGATCAATCGGTGGTCGACAAAGCGGGTGAATGGGAAAAGCGTTTTCAGGAGCTGAACACCGTCGGGATGAAAATGCTCGCCCGTGCGCCGGTGGCCACTGGTGGTGGTGCTGCTGCTGAGCCGTCTGAGTCTCCGTCCAGTGACGGGGAGAGGTCGGCTCACTCGCCGAGCCAGCCACGGAAGTAGCGAACATTTTTTAGCCGCGGATCCACGCGGACGAAACACGGATATTCTCACGCATCTGCGATAATCCGCGTTCATCTGCGGCTAAATAAGCGCGCTATTAGTAGGTGTATTCGACCACCGTTCCGTCGTCCAAGGTGGCTCGAAGCGTGCCGCCTTCTTCAACGACGGTTAAGTCTATGTAGCGCTCGCCGTTGACTGGCGCGATGGCTCGAAAATAGTCACCTTCGAGTTGGCGATAGTTCACTTTGGATTCGCCCGTTTCGAGGATATATTGTTGGCCAGCGGCTGCGATTTGACGGAGGTTATTCGCCACTGCTTCTTTGCGGGAGGATACTTTTACTGGGCCTCTACTTTGTGCAGCTAGTTCTTCCCGAATGGCGATTTGATTTTCCGGATGGAGGAAGTCGAGAACGTAGCCATATAGGAGGGTCCAAGTGCGGTCGGCGAACTCTTCGGAGTTGATGAAGTCTTCCAGCACGGCGCGTTGTTGCTTGGCCTGCAATTCGCGTTCGGCTTCGAGCTGGCGCGTAATCGCGGCCTGCTGTTTTTCGAGGTCCTCGCGGAGCTCAAGCTGCATTTCGAGCAGCAGTGTTTTGACGTCGCGGGTGGTGATGTCGCTGCCGCCGGGAACAGTGAGAGGGGTTGTCTTGTTTAATGCAGCGACCTGTTTGCGCAGGTCATAGTTCTCCGACATGAGATAGCCGAAGGCGGCTAGAAGAATCAGGCTGAGAACGGCGGTGGCAAATTTCATTGCGGTTATTGAATCAAATCACCAACCGCCGTTCCATCCTAATTTATCGCCGACGCCACATGGCGAAAGCAAGGACGCCGAATCCGGCCAGCAGCGCGTAAGTGCGCGGCTCGGGAACGGCAAAGGCATACGTGCCGGAACCGGTGTAGATTTCGGACGTCAGGGCATTTTCTGCCGTGAAGCTGATGTCCAGGAAGTATTCGCCCGGAGCGGTGAAGCCCCAGTTGGCATGCATGTGGTCTTCCAGATTGAAATCAATCACGAGTGTGTCTGCGCCGGGTGCCTGCGGGTCCCAGATCATCGTCGGGGTTGCGAGCGATCCGTCGAAGAGATAGAAACCGCCCGGGCCGGTGAAGCCGGTCAGCTCGATGGTGATGATGTTATCTTTGAAGAAATTGGGATCGACGGTACCGGTTGGGCCATATTCCTCGGCAACTTCTTCCATGCCAATGCCGATGAACGGGGCGTTCTTCAGGTTGGCTTCGGCTTCGGACTCGGGGAAGACCCAGATCGGCGAACCAGCGGAACCAAAAGGCGTGCCCGCAGGAAGGAACTCACGAATGGAGTTGGAACCGACGAAGGTCGCTTCGTTGGGCTCGTATTCGATTTCGTTTTCGTGGTCGTGAATGTTGGCCTCGAACTCGGTGCCGGTAAATTCAGCACTGATATCGAAGTGGCCCGAAGTGAGGCTCACTGCGTGCAGTGCGGATGCCGCCAAGGCGGGCAGGGTGGCGATGATGATATTTTTCATGATTTCGTTGTAGTAGGATTATTCGGGAAAGACGGGGGAGGAGATCACGACCCGGTAGAAGCGCTCGGTGTCTAATGCGACCGGTGGGACGCGGGTAGGCTGCCACTCGACGGTTTCGCCAATACCGGGAAATGCATCGCCCCAGTTGTGCCAGCTGCTCAGGTCTTTGCTGACCTGGACCTGATAAAAACGCTCAAAGCGGGTATCGATCGGCAGGGTGACTTCCCCCTCGCTAAACGTGGGCCTTTGCAGGATGGCCGCAGGAAAGTCTTTGCGGATTGGCGAAGTCGCTTCGAGGTATTCCTCGATGTTCACGCGCTCGTCGAAGTCGGGATCGAGCAGGCTGTCGTTGACGTTCGGGTCGAGCATGTAGGCGACTTCCCATTGGTCGTCCATGCCATCATGGTCCTGATCACGAAAATCACTGACGACGAAGCGAAGGGTGGCATCGGCCGATTGCGTGGGTTGGCCATTGGCCAGCGTGGCTTCGGCCCGCATGGTGATTTCGTAATAGCCGGGCTCGGTGAAGACCCAGGCCATGTGGTCGTGACCACCGGCATCGAGCGGAAAGAAATCCGAGTCATCGATGCCGTTGTAGCTCGTCATGTGGTAGTAGGGTCCACTGGTGAAGGGCTGGAAAATGGCGAACTCGCCCGGGCCATCAACGGCGACCAGTTGGATAATTGTTTCGTTGGCCGTGAAAGGCGGGCGGCCGGAGTTGGGTAAAAAGTCTGCCGGGTTGGTGCCTTCGCTGTTCATGCCGAGGAAAAGCGCGTCGGGGTAGGAGTCCTTGGGCAAAATCCAGACGTGGCCGCCCTCCTCACCAAACCAGGCGGGGTCCTCGGGGATAATTTCCAGCCGATTACTCGGTGCCACCACAAGTAGTACGTCCGAGGGTTCCAGTGCGTTGTCCTGGCCGATGATGCGTTCGATTTCGACAGTCCATTCGCCTTGTGCGTAGTTGAATGCGACATCGGTGTGGCCGACGAAATATGGCTGGAGCGCGAATGCGTTCACGGTGGCCAGCACAGTGGCGGCGGCAATTGTGTTGAAGGCGGTCAATGGCTTCATGGCTTAGTAACGTTGGGGCATGGAAAAGTTTTCTCCGGCTTCGATCATCGCCTTGAGATCAGCCGCCGGTATGGACTCCACATGGCCATCTGCGAACAGGTAATTTGCTGTGCCGTTGGTCTTATTGGCGTTGGACGAGGAGCCACGGTGGAGGTTCGGTTGGATGTCGCTAATGACGGCACCCCAGGTGGTCCACTCGGCCGAATGGATGTGGTCGTTGGAGGCGCTGATCCCTTTCTCCTCGGCGATTGGAAACAAGACGGCAGTATCCGACGGGCGCACGAGGTTTTGCAATTTGGGCGGAGTTTGGATGACGTTTCCGCGGCGGTCGCGTTGCACGGTCGTCATGACATCGCTCATGGCATAGCTGGAGGCATCGGCTTCGAGCCGTTCGTCCGCCAACGGGTCGGCTGGTGAAATCGCGATTCGCCAGTCCTCGCCGACGTAGGGGCGCAGGGTGCCTGTCCATGAAACTTCATTGTCGGTTCCATCCATGCCGCCTTCGGTGGTCCCGTGGTTACTGCCGGGAAATGCGCCCGCGTGCTCATTGGCATACAGCAGGATGGCGGTGCCCAGTTGGCGCATGTTGCTTGAACAGACGGCCTGGTTGGCGCGCACGCGCACACTGCTGAGCGCCGCGAGCGTAATTGCGCCCAGCAACGCAATTACGGCAACAACCGTCAGAAGTTCGACGAGGGTGAACCCACGCACCTGTTTTTTGCAAGGCATTTGCGTTAACGAGGCCGCACTGCGGGCTCCCTGTCAACTGCTAATGCAAAACGTTTGCGGTAAGCCTACGTATCAATTTCACGAAGCAGCCGGTCGCGGGCATCCTGGAGGCTGCTAAGGGTGACGTTGCTGAGTGTGTTGCGGGCCTCAGCACGGCGTCCCATGGCGATGAGCACGCGGGCTTGTTGTAGTTGTGCCCATTGGCGGTCAACTTGGTTGGGGCTGCTGTTAGCCAGTTCGCTCCAGAGGCGAAGCGCGGCCTCCCAGTTGGGCTGCGTAATATCGAAAAACGACTCGGCGTAGCGTTGCTTGAGTTGACGGTTGCCGGGGTCGAGCAGGTGGGCTTTGGCAAAAGACTCAATCATCTGCTGCTCGAGGAGGTGACGCTCCAGTGCGTCCTCTGCAATGAGTTCTTCGCGATAGGTATAGAGCAGTTCGCCGACCTGATAATTATAAACGGACTCGCCGGGCTCGAGTTCGACGGCGGCCAGATAGTAGGCGAGAGCCACGGCGGGTTCACCGTCTTCGGCCAGGTAGTTGCCAATCTGTTGTTTGACCACGGCCACGTTGCCATCCAGGCGGTTCGCGCGGACGAAGGCTTGGTTGGCCAGATCGCGTTCGCCGACGTCACGCAGTAGTTTTCCGTAGAGAATCCAGCCATAAAGGGAGTCCGGGTAAGTCGCGAGGTAAGACTGGTATTGGGTGATGACTTCGCGAAGCAGGCGGTCGTAATCGGGGTCGCTGATCGAAGCGCCTTCTTGCGCCAGGCGCTGATAGATCCGGTTTTGCTTCTGGTAAACGTCCTGCAGGTCGCGGTCGGCCATGGTTTCTCCCATCGGGGCAGTGGTCGGCGTGGGAGACTGGATCGCGGTTACGCGGGCGGCGCGCTCGGCGTTGGCTTCGGCATCGTATTCCTCTTCAAAGCCCATCCATTCAAACCAGCTGCAACCCGCGAACAGCGGAAGCAGTGCGAAAACGACGATAAGGCGGCGATTGGACGAAAGGCTGGGCATCATGGACAGAAATTGGAAACAGGAAGATCGGAAAGGCCGGGAGGCAATCGGTTCCGTCGCTGCCCGTACTTTCCGATCTTTCGGGAAGTGAGCCGATACTAATTTCGCCCGGCGGAGGGGCCACAGCCGCAGCCACCACCCGAGCAGCAACTGCTCATGCTTGGGGCCGGAGCACCGCCAGCGGCAAAAGTCGAGAACTGCTTCTCCAGCTTGGCGCTGCCGCAATCCGGGCACACAGGCTTCTCGTCGGATGAGCGCACTAGCAGTTCCGCGTCGTGGTTGCAGTCCGGGCAATGGTATTCGTAAATCGGCATAATCGTGTGAGCATGGCAGCTTGCGCCGGAATTGCAATCTCGCGCTTGGAGTGGTGCCAACTGTTCAGAGCCAATCGAAAGCGGCATGTTGGTGATTATCCCGGTATCGCCGTTGAATCCCCCTATACGGGAATATGAGGTCGCCTTATCAGTCAAAGCAGGTATTCTTACTGGGGTATTTTTGCTGTAACCGGTTTGGAGAATTCGCCATGTTCTACCGTATTGTTTATCGAATGTTCGCTGGGCTGCTTTTGCTCGGCTCCGCCGTTTTGTCGGCGCAAAATCTGGAGATGCGTCTCGAGCGCGAGGGAAATACTGACCTCGCCGTTCAGGTGACTGGCCCGGAAGGTGAGCCTGTTATCATTGAGCTGTCGCGGGACCTCGTGGACTGGCGAGCGGTTGAAGCAGGCGACCTGGGAGCGGGGTCGTTGGGATTCGGAAAGTCCATTGAAGGAGCTTCTGGGTACAGCCTGTTTTACCGAGCGCGAATGAGCGACGAGTCCGTTCTGCTGAGTAATGAAAATCCGGTGCTGGCGGGAGATACCATTACGCTGCGCGTAACGGGTGGTGCGGGAGGAAACTGGGAGTGGTTGGTCAATGGTGTGGTCGGCGGTGATGCCAATTCCGGTATGATTCGGGCGAATCCTTTGGACCCGACGATGGCATTTTTTACCGCCCCCGCATCCGCTCCGGGGAGTCCGGTGACAGTGACCGGGCGCAACATCGACTCCGGCGAGACCGTTTCCACGACGCTTGATATCGAGGACCTGCTGGCAGAATTGGTCATCGTTCCGGGCCCAACGGTTCTGGGCGTGGGCAAGTCGCTGCAATTCACGGCCGGCTTGCAGGTCGAAGGCGTTGGTTTTTTGCCGTTCAAGCGTGCGCTGTGGAAAGTGAACGAACAGATTGGCGGAACGGCGGAATTAGGCACGATCACGTTGGACGGCCTTTACCGGGCACCTGCGGTATTGCCGGACAATTTGCCCACCACGATCGAGGTCGGCTATTCGCTGGCGGTTGAGCAACAAATGCTCGGCTCGGTAGGGATTAATCTGGTCGATCTGCTTGTAACGCCGGGGCAAACGGTACGCTTCGACTCAACCGAATACGACGCCGGCGCGCAAACTCAATTAACTGCCACGCTGCATTTTTCTGACGGCTCAACGGAGCCTTCACTGGGTGGGGTGACACTTTGGTTCAGTGATTTGGAAAATGTGGTCACGGTCGATGGCACCGGTTTACTGACGATCCTGGACGACTTGGGCGAGGTGATCATTACCGCCGAAAACACCACTTACGGAGTGCTTGGAACCGCCAGTGTGAAGGCCCGCAATCCGGTGCGTGTGTGGACGATGGACGCCATGCCGGAGGCAGGTGTCGAGGTGAATCTCGATTCGTCCATCTATGATAATACGAGCTTCATCAATCGGCAAATTATCGAAGTGACTCAACCCGGGGTAACGCTTGCGCTCGACCCGCGCATGCTGGTTTCCCGGCAGCAATTTTTTAGCATATATGGTCCCGACCCAGCGACCTTTAGCGGGCGCGACTTACCCGCCATCATCTACGAAGGCGACGATAACGATCTGGCTGTTTACGATCAGTTTGGCCGCATTCCGCAAAATACAGGAGTCACTGGAATCTTGGAGCAGCGCACCGGCATATTGGAATTTGGCAACGTGCCGGGCGACGGCGAATTCCGCCTATTGTTTGACGATGGTGACTGGCAGCATGAATCGGAATTTGTCGCACGTTACACCAAACTCGATTTAGAGGCTTCGGTGGATGGGTCGCTTTCAGGCGGAACGGACGAAATTTATATTACCGAGTGGACGGACTTTGTCGTGCGTTTGCTGAATCCATTTTATCAAGACTATGATAATGGCGAGAGCCGTTTC
Source organism: Puniceicoccales bacterium (assembly GCA_050285865.1). GTDB lineage: Bacteria > Verrucomicrobiota > Verrucomicrobiia > Opitutales > Cerasicoccaceae > Cerasicoccus. The sequence continues at coordinate 2,706 of JBNNDZ010000366.1, read as the reverse complement.
GTGCCGCGTTCGCCAATCGAAGTGACCATTGAAGGCGGGGAGGAATTCTGGGTCGCCTACAGTGAATACGTTCGTGACGGCACACCCACTCCACAGAGTTCCTTTAGCCAGAATAGCTCGGCCATCGTGGAAAAGACCAACCGTTTCGTTGGTTATGTGGCACCGGTTTATAATCCTACGGGTATTTTCAGGCCCTCTCGGCAAGCCCAAGACGGCACAATTGTTTTCAGCGTTTCACCGACACGCACCGGAGAGGTCACGTTCATCGTCAAGTCGTTGCTCGACCCCAACGTTGCTCCGGTGGAAATCACCGTAAATTACATCCAGCCTGCGCTCGCTCTGGACGATGGTTTCTTCAATTACCCATTCCCGCCGGATGACCAACTGCAGGCGGGGTCCTGGATGAACCTGAGTGAGGCCGTTGATGCGCCAAACGTGCGTGCACTCGCCTTCAGCTCGCTCACCCGATGGGCGGATGTTACGCCGACCGAGTGGGTGATTAGTCGTCCGGGCGGCGAAGAGAAACGTATCCTTGCCGACGCGGATGACCTAGATTTCAAGGACTTCTTTGATTTGCCCGGTCAGTATGAAATTAAAAAGCGCTTGAAGGCCCGTCCGGAAGTTTCAACCGAAACATTCTCATTCACGGCGATCGACATTGCGGAACTTAGCCCGTGGCCGGAAATTAATTTAACGAGTCATCCATCAACGGATCCAATTAACATCGCAGGCGGCGCAAAAATTCTGTCCCCCTTGCGCGGGGTGTGGAAGCCGGGGGCCGAAATCGATGTCATCGTGCAGTCCTTCGACGCGGCGGGGAATCCGGGGCCGCTTGGCTACACCGTGCGCACGACCCGCATCGGCGGGCCCAATGCGGGCAGTGTCGACAGCACCGCCGCGTATCCTTTTACCGTTGGGCGTCGTCAGGGGCCGGGCTTTCAAATGGAGACCGTGAGCGATATCGACGCTCAAGGGCGTTCGCAGTACAAATTGACCTTCTCCGAAAGCCTCGCGGGTTCTGGTCAGGAAGGGGTGGACCTGCTCCTGGAGCCACGATTGCTCAACAGCGGAATCACGGCTAATCATCTTCCGCCTTTCACCGGAGATCGGCTTTTCGAAACGGTGTTGGCGTGGAACAGTGATCTGGGCTTTTACGAGGTCGTCAGTTCGCCGCCCAGTAGCCCGCGTTCCATCCCCATTGCCTACTACGCTGATTCGCGTTGGAACTCGCTGCACGATTACATGTTTCGCATCGCCGGGCGTGGGGCGGTCTTTTCCCCGAGTCGCTTGCCCATCGCCTCGCAGCGGGTACGCGACGCCGTGGCGGCCGGAGATTTACCTGCGGGCTCGGAACACCTCCAGGTCGAAGTCAGTGGCACGGAAGGCTTCGCGGAATCCGTGGCCAGTGGTCTGAGCAGTATCGACCTTGGCGACGGCCTGGCTCTCGTGAATTCAGTTGCGGGCACAGATTCGATCGAACTGACCCTTAGCACCGACCTGGCCTATTGGGATGCCAATCCGGGCGAACTCAAGGCCCGCACCGTCAACATGACCTTCGCTGATGAATCGACTTGGGAAGGTGAAATTGAACTTTTCCGCGCCAACCTCAGCCCGACCAATGCGAACGAGGAATGGGACTTGCCGCTCAACGCTAGTTACGACACCACCGCTCCCGTTGGGGCTGTGGAAATCGATGTTGAGCGAAACGGTAATGCGGTTGCTCTGCTGGACCTGGAGTTGATTCCCTCCATTTATGCCGCGTGGGACGCCAACCGTGATGGGGTGGCTGATCCAAGTGAAGACCAGAATGGGGATGGCTTCTTTGATGAAACAGATGTCGCGGGCGGAATCGCACCGTTTCGGGGAAAATTCGCGGCGAGCCCGATTGTTGGTTTTCAGCGCACCGGCGATCCGCACATCGGTGGTTACAGCGTGCGGAAGTTGACCACGCAGATGTCGATCGATCTGAACGCGAAATTCACCATCTACGGTAACCCGACGGACCGGCGGACTTTCCGGTCGGAGTTGGCCAACCTGAGCGATCCCGGCGAGCCAGACACGTTGCCGGACTTCGTTAGCCGTAGTATTGATTCTGAAACATTGATCGCGCGCAGCGGCGGAAACCTTGTGGATGTTTTTGAGTTTACGGCCTACAATTTCACGACGGAACTCATCCCCGATACGGCTGATCCCGGCATCAAATTCTCCGACCTCAACGGCAACCTCAACGATACCTACAACCGGTATTCGAGTTTCGACCTGCCGCTCAATACGCAGGAGGTGGCGGGCAATCCACGGGTCACACGCACGGTGTCCGTCTGGGTGGATCACGAGGCGACTTCCTCCTCCGACTTCCGTACCGTCGACCCGCAAAACCCCGGTTCGTTCGACAACTATCTTTATGGCCAGTTGCCGACGCAGTTTTACGCGGGCATGCTCGATCAATATTTTCAGGCCATTCGCACCGGGCCAGCCACACTTACGGGGGTGGGACGCGATGGTCGGGTGCGGGATTTCACTCCTTGGCCAACGCCTTCCACGCCAACGGGAACCAGTCGTTATTCCTTTGGGGTCGCGCTCGACGGCGTGCTATACGACTCGTTCTTCGCTGCGTTGCCGACGCCGCGTCCCGTTGATTCGTTTTACGAGTTGGGCCTCAATCCGTTTGAGCCCGGGGTGGTTTATGCGGGGCAGGTGTATGCGTCG
>JBNNDZ010000365.1:0-3057 GCA_050285865.1 Puniceicoccales bacterium | reverse complement strand
CAGAGAATCATTACGAAGCAACCAGGTTGAAGGTGCTTTTCGTAGGCTCGATGACGCAACGTAAGGGCCTCGCGGATTTGTTCGCGGCAATGAAACGACTGAACCCCGAACGGTATGAGTTGCACGTACTGGGAACCCCCTTGCTCCCGCTGGAATTTTATCAAGCGAAGTTTCCGGGCATGATTCATCACCATACTCGCTCGCATGACGAGGTTCTGGAGTTGATGGCCTCCTGCCACGTGCTTGCTCTCCCTTCGATCGTTGAAGGCCGCGCCCTGGTTCAACAGGAAGCGCTCGCCTGCGGCCTACCAATCATTGTTACCGCGAATGCCGGAGCCTCTGACCTCGTCGAGGATGGCAAGGCGGGCATCCTCGTACCGATTCGCTCTCCGGAAGAAATTGCGGGCGCGCTGGACTCGCTCGGCAATGACCGGGAACGCTTACAATCCATGTCGCATGCCGGACTCGACGTCGCCCGGGAGAAGACCTGGGCCCATTACGAATCGTTGATTGTCGAAGCGGTATCCGGCGTTCTTGAATCATGAGCGGGCAAGCATCATCACCACCATTCAAGGTCTTGCTCATTGCAAATTATCCTGACCTCGGGCAAAGCATGCGCCGCTATGCAGACCTCGTTGAAGGCGGTTTGACTGCGGCCGGCATTCCGGTTCGTCGCATTGCGCCACCACTCGTGTTCGGTCGGCTGTGGCGTGATTTTTCCGGCCCTGGCAAATGGCTGGGCTACATAGACAAATACATTTTGTTCCCCGTACAATTAATGCGGTTTGCGCGGGAAATCGCCAGGGACAACACGCCTTGGGTGGTCCACATTACCGACCATTCCAACGCCGTCTACCAGCAGTGGTTTCAGCATACACCTACGCTGGCCACATGTCATGATTTGTTGGCCATCAAGCTAGCACAGGGATTCTATCCGGGCTCCGAAGTGTCTCTCAGCGGGCGCATTCTTCAGCGTTGGATTTTAAAAAACATTCGCCAACTTAACCGCGTTGTTTGCGATTCCACTGCCACGCAACGAGACGTAATCGCGCTGGCTGGTTTTTCCCATGAGCAAGCCCCAGTGGTCTTGGTCGCCTTGAATCGAGTGCTGACACCAACTCCAGCCGATGAAGCATGGAAGCTACTAGCGCAAAGTGTTGGTGAAAGCATCGCAAAGGAACTCGCCAACCATGGATTCATTTTCCACGTCAGCAATAACAACTGGTATAAGAACCGCGATGGTGTGGTGCGCTTGTTTGCGCGTTGGCGTGAGCAGTTCAAGCATGACACCGCGCATCTCGTATTGGCTGGTGCACCGTTGACGCCTGAGATGGAATCACTGGTCGATGACGCCCATCTCCGCAATCGCGTGCACTTGGTAAAAGATTGCCCGGATGATGTCCTTGATGCGCTTTACTCGCTGGCCCGTGTATTCGTTTTTCCCTCGCGCGCGGAAGGCTTTGGCTGGCCGGTGATCGAGGCTCAAGCCTGTGGCTGCCCGGTTACCGCAAGTCGGATTGAACCCCTCACCGAGATCGGCGGAAACCAAGTCGAATACTTCACCAACATCGATGAGTTCAGCGATGGCATGGCCTGGGCGGACAACGCCGCGAATGCGCTGGAAACGATCTGGTCGGAATCCTCAGATGCGCGTGGTGCTCGCATCTCGGCAGGTCTTGAGCACGTAAAACGATTTTCTCGCGACGCAATGATGCGCGAGCTCATACCGAATTATTACGCGGCGCAACAAACCCGTGCTGGACGCTAAATGATGCGACTATTGAACGTCATTCACTCGGCGAATCCTGAACGCGGCGGCACCAGCGAAGTTATCCGCCTGGCGACACCGGTGTTACACAAGCTGGGGCACGAAGCCGCAACCGTCTCACTCGATGCGCCCGGTGCACCAATGCCTGATGGTACGGAAATTATCCAGATTGGGCCTGGTCGCGGAAATTACGGACACTGCCCTGCGCTCGATTCCTGGCATGATTTAAACATCAAAGAATACGATGCCGTCATTATCCACGGCATCTGGCAATACCATAGCTTTGCTGTGTGGCGCGCATCCCGACGTTTGATGTCGACCCCGCCGTACTTCGTCTATCCGCATGGCATGCTCGATCCGTGGTTTCGGCGTGCGTATCCCATTAAGCACTTGAAAAAGTGCGCGTACTGGCTTTGGGCTGAGTCACGCGTCCTGCGCGATGCGGGTGCGGTATTGTTCACATGCGAGGAGGAGCGGCAGCTGGCCCGGGGTTCATTCTGGCCCTATTTGCTGACGGAAGAAATTGTCAACTTAGGCACCGCGCTACCGGAGTTCAGTGATGCGCAAATGCAGCAAGCATGGCGGGGTAAATCCCCCCTGCCCGACGGCGAACCGTATCTTGTTTTTCTTGGCAGGCTTCACGAAAAGAAAGGCGTCGACCTGCTGCTGGAGGCTTACCAAGCCTTGCTCCGTGAAACAAGATCCGCTCCCGCACTCGTCCTTGCTGGCCCGGAGCAAGACCCCGTTTTTGCCCAAAAGCTGAAGACATTGGCGAGCGGATCGAATAAAATCCATTTCGTAGGCATGCTTGAAGGTGCCGCGAAATGGGGCGCACTGCGTGATGCCACCGCGATGATTTTGCCCTCACATCAGGAAAATTTTGGTATCGTTGTGGCCGAGGCTCTCGCCATGGCAACCCCAGTCCTCATTACGAAACCGGTTAACATCTGGCGCGAAGTCGACGCTGATCAGGCGGGCTACGTGGAGGACGATACACCCGCAGGCATACGCCGACTCCTGCAACGCGCATTCGACACCAGCGCTGCGGAATGGACGACACTTTCCGCGAATGCAAAACGCTGCTTCGAACAACGCTTTCAGGTGGAAAAGGCCGTGGCGCGTATGGTAGATGTAATTGAATCAAGCCGGTGAACGAACCATTTTCAAAATCCAACAAACTCGGTCGCATTGGGTGGAAGCTTGCGCACCTGGTGCTTATGCGTTGGACACCGCGCCCGCTGCACGGATGGAGAGCGGCGGTGCTGGGGATTTTCGGAGATCGGAAGAGC
>JBNNDZ010000364.1:0-4344 GCA_050285865.1 Puniceicoccales bacterium | reverse complement strand
GTTCGTTGGCAGTAGTCCGTTGATTGGCCCCTTGCAAAGTCGAAAAGAAGTAGCCGTCCCACAGGGTTTTATTCAACAGATAAGAATAATCGTAATGCCGACCTTCGTGTGTATGCGGCGTTGCGACACTGCTATGAACGGGTGGAAAATCTGACCAATCGCGCTTGAGCGAATCCAATGGAATACGTGAATCTGCGAGACTGTTACCCACGGCGTAGGCGGGTATAAAATTATCGAACCGCGACCATTCGAGCCTATACCAGGCATTTTCGTTATCGTTGGATTGTTCACCATCTCCATCCGTTTCATTCGCACCGGAAAAATAAAGCGGTGCATGCATCAATTGCCCAATACTGCGCAATCTGTCCCTGCCAGGAGGTGATTCGTAGAGCACGGCGAATTTTGGTCCAACGGGATTCGTGTCGAAGCCCACTCCCGCCTCCTCGCTCGATGCCGGTATCCCCGTAAAAAACTCCAAACCATCGCCCCAGAAGTTCGTTTCAAAACCGGGATTCAAAATTTGTGAGTTCTTAACATCGGCAATGCTTTGTGTGTGGTAGAACAATGGGTTGGGCCCCTGTGTTGCGCCACGTGGATTATGTTGCGCCAGCCACTGAACCGATGGGTCAGCATTTTCATCCACGAAATTGCGCAGCATTTTAAAACCAACGCTTCCATTTAAATCCGGGTAACCCAGTGTATCGCTGGTGGAAAGCATATGCATGCCAGCATTACTCACGTTCTTCCCGCCCATATTGTAATGCTCAGTTAGCACCTCGGGTTCGGCATCGGTAAGCTTGGACAAGAGCAGACTCTGTGAAGAACTTCGCAAAGCGTGGATTTTGTAGAAAGGCGGCACAAATGGCTCGGCGTCCACCAACTGGTGCCCGGTATCAATCTGATAGCTGGCCGTTGGCCTAAAGCCGGGGGTTAATTCATTCTGTCCCTTCTCGGCACGCGAATGCTCATCATCTGCACTGCGGAACACATCGATTGCTTGATTTCCTGATGGAGGGCTAAACACAATCGCCTGCCCTGGTTCAAGACGGAGATTGGAAATCGTGAAGCTGAAACCAGGCATACGACCTTGCTCGCCTTTATTAACATTGATCAGCTTGTAATTTTCATCGCCGTCATTGTTCTCATCACCGCCGTCTCCCGGGTTGGTGTGAAAGGCATCATTGCCATCACGATCAATGTAAAAATCCCAATAGCCAATAACGCCATCGTGGTAATTCTTATACACCGGGCTGGATCGACCATAGTCCACGCGATAATCCGTCATTTCCAAGGGCCGATCGTACGGATTCCATAACGTCACCGACGGCATCACATCAAGGTAAATGCGCCGTTCTGGTGCAGGCCCATAACGTGGAATGACATAGAACTGCGCCTGCGTGACTACCGGATAAAATCCGGCCTGATCGTCTTTAGTTGGTCTTACTGGGAGCTCACCTTGGTCATTAAACTCGGTTTCAGACCAGCTTTGGAGCTGCGCCCAGAGCGGGCCACCGGGATCTTGCGGCGATGAGGCACCGCCATCCAGCGGATCAAACATTTGCCCGGTTGGCATAGCTGAGTTACTAAAGAGCGCAAGTGTCAGATCCTGCTTGAGCCCACCTTCAGCGGTATTGGTCAGAAGCCCCAGTGAATTCGCCGTTAAATCATGTTCCAGGGCTTCAATTGATGAGACCTCGCCCGGGGCCGCATCCATCTTCAATTGCGCAATGCTGAGCAGGTTTTTGCGCTTGGTGAGCGCAGTAGGCGTTTGAGGTAGCCATTCCATTCCTGTCATTTGCGAGATGTCCACTTTTTGAGCGGAAACGAATGGCATGCTTGAGCTAACACCTCCCAGACTAACCTTTGCCTTTACGCCTTCATCGCTGACCCAAAACGCATAACTGCCGGTATTGCTGATCCTGCAAAGTGGTGCCTCAACGGACCAACCCGGTAAAATCTCGACCGTTTCACTATGAGGCGACTGCGACAGGTCCAAATCGATATCGACAAACCCGGGATCGGAAGCACTCAGCCCCTCATTACCACTGACCAACCACGACAATAAATTACCATCGGCATCCCAAACACCTGTCCAATGCGACTGCTCGTTGCCTTCAAACTCCATCGTGTCGGCATCTGGATCCTTCAGCGTGGAAGTTCCCGTCACACGCTGGTCAGGACCGGCCAAACGTTGTAACTCTCCAATAGCTACTTGTAAGCCGAACAAAGCGTTCGCACGAGCATTCGATTGACTTTCCAGGCTCTGGCTTCGCATGGACTCAACCTGAGTCAATGTACTCAAGCTAAGTATTAGCAAAAGAATGAAGCCCATCAGACTCAATGCGACCACGAGCGCGAACCCACGCTTGGGCATCGGGTCACGGGAAAACGAGGGGCAACTTCTGAAATAATGCATAACCGGGGGTCGGTCGCTAAGGGTTGGGCTAAGGGGGTAAGCTAAATGTAAATTTCTCGGATAGATCTAGTCGAACTAATTTCCGCGAATACCATATGATAGATAAGGAGAGAAATATCGCTCTGCAAGTATAAAATATAGCGAGCAAGCTCAGTGTAGGTGAGCTGCTGGTTACTTAGGGAGACTCTAGGCCCCTAACTGGAAAACACATGCTCGTCGCCAGCCATTAACTGCCACTCCTTCAATTGTAAACGCATTGCATGAATGCGCGAACTTTGCGCAGGGTGGTCGACGAGATTGTTCACCTCCCATGGATCGGCTTGGAGATCGAACAATTCGGTGCGCCGTTTACCGTCAATCTCGTATTCGATGAGCTTAAAGCGCTCGTCCCGCACCATGCGCTGCAAATTCGCGAAGGCACAACCGATCTGCGATCTTACTGGCGAGTGCTCTCCAGTCAAATCGGGCACTAAGCTGGCAAAGCAATTTTCCTCCCCCTGCCCTCCAATCAGTTCCAGAAGCGTCGGGTGCAAGTCATGCTGGTAGCATAACTGATCACGCACTGCGTTGGACTCGATTCCAGGCCCTGCCATAATCAGTGGCACACGTACCGAGTGCTCATACATGTTCTGCTTACCCAACAGACCGTGCTGACCTACTGCCAATCCATGATCGGCGGTGTGAATGACAATGGTATCCTCCGCCGCTCCGATTTCCTCCAACGCGTCATAAATGCGGCCGATCTGCTCATCCATGTGTGAGATCATGCCATAGTATTCGGCGAGACTTCGGCGTAAATCACCGTCGTTACGAGGCGTGCCATGTAGACGCTCATCTCGGATGTTCAGCGTCCCCGGATCGTTCTCCGGCGTCATGCGGACATTGGGAGATAGATCCATAGCCTCCGGGCAGTAGCGCTGACGCCAGCGATCAGGCGGCGTTCTTGGGTCATGCGGTGCGGTGAATGCGCAGTAACAGAAGAACGGTTGCTCGCTATCGCGCCGCGATCGGATGTAACTAATCGCCTCATCGGCAAAAATCTCGGAAGAAAATCCATCGGCCAAGTACTTCTTATCCTCTGGATATTTGCCGGTAGGATCAAAATCGAAAACCGGTACAAACCAGTGATCGCTCATACCGCCAAACATAATTTTCGCACCGTCATTAAAGGACGCGTGAAAGGTATCGACGCCGTTGTGCCATTTGCCAGTTGCGAAGGTGTGATAGCCTGCGTCTTGTAATTTCTGGCCCAGTGTCTGTGGAAACTGCAACTTGCTTGATCCTCTCGGATAAGTTGGCCCCATGATTTGTCGATCCAACTTAAAATAAGGCTGACCGGTATGGAGCATTGCACGACTTGGCGCACATATGCCTCCGTGACACGATCCGAAATGGAAGGCATGCGAGAAACGAGTTCCACGTTCTGCCAACCGATCCAAATGCGGGGTCGCCACATTTTCCACGCCTGCACAGCCTAATGCACTCGCCCGTTGGTCGTCGGCAATCGTGAAGATGATGTTTGGGAGGCGCTTGGGCATAAAATGATGAGCAATCAGCGCAGTCCGAGATCTGCAGGTAGCGTGCGCTGGCCGCTGGGGCGGATGTTTTCTGGTAACAGTATACGGGGCCGCCTGCCTTCAACGGCTTCAATACGGCGCAAAAGTCGCTCGCGCAGTTGGTCCACGACTCCCCGATAGCCCTCTAGCTCGATGCAATTGTCTTGCTCCCAGGGATCTGCTTCCAAGTCATACAAAAATGCCTCAGTGTATTCCTCCGCACAGGCACATTCTCCTGGCAATCGTCCGTTAGTTTGGACCGCAAACTTCCATTGCCCCGTGCGGATTGCCCGTCCAGTGCCCGTCGGGTTCGCATATTCCACGTAAGCTTCCTCAGGCCAACTCTCCGTTTCGCGCTGCAAAATGGGGACC
>JBNNDZ010000363.1:0-8118 GCA_050285865.1 Puniceicoccales bacterium | reverse complement strand
CACACTTCGCTATTCATCAAGCACATACGCCAACGACTACACCCTGCTCTATTACGATGCGCTCGATGCTGCCGACGCGAATGGCTACAACACCGACAGCTATGATATCGTTGGAGTGGTTATGCCTTACGTGTATACGGGTTGGATCGGATTGGGCACCGTTGGCGGGTCACGGCATTGGATCAATGGGAACCAGGATGCCGAAGTCTATGTTCACGAGTTCGGGCATAACTACGGACTGCGGCATGCCAGTTCTTGGGACGCGAACAACGGATCCGTAATTCCGCCGCCCTCCCAGGCCAATTCATCGACTTACCACAGCGAATATGGCGACATTTTCGATGTCATGGGCAATGGCCCGGTCGATGGGGATTACAGCGCGTTTGGCAAGCGGCGCCTGAACTGGATCACCTCCAGCCATGTGCGGGAAATCAAGACTGCCGGTCGGCACACCGTGCGCATCAATCGATTCGACCATCCCAGTTCTGATAACAATACCACCCTCGCGGTCCGAGTGCTCTATGGCCAAAGCGAACCCTATTGGATTGCCCACCGTCGCGCATTCACAAGCAATGATTCCTTGAGCAACGGCGCACACATTGTGTGGGAGTACGAAACAACGCGCGGCCGCCTGCTCGATATGACGCCGGATTCCTCCGTATCCGATTATTATGACAAGGTAGACTCCGCGCTCCCAATCGGTCAGACATTTACTGATCCAACGGGACAAATCCAGATCACGCCGCTTGAGTGTGGTGGATTCGGATCCAGTGAGTGGCTCGAAGTTGAGATTTTCATTGGAACATCCACTAACCGCAATCCAATCGCCAGTTTGCCCGTCATCAGTGATCTTACGGTGGGCGTTGCCCAAGATTTTCAAGCAATTGCATCCGACCCCGATGGTGATCCGCTTACGTACTCATGGAAGTTCGGGGATGGGCAAACCGCGACCGGTAACCCCGCCTCACATACGTATACGGCAGGTGGCAGCTATTTATTGAGTGTCACCGTGGATGATGGGAATGGCGGCACCGCCACTGCTTCGCGTGTCGTCACGGTGTCCGAGGTCATTCTAGGCTGGCAGCAAGTCTATTCCGGTGTCGATTCTGTCTTCTACGATCTCATTTTTCACGAAGGCCGTTTCCTCGCCACTGGCAGTTCCTACCTGTTGCATTCGCTCGATGGTATCACTTGGACCAAGTCCCTGCTGGGTGCCTTCAGTGGACGTGGCATCGCCGCGGATGGCGAAACAATCCGTGTGGTGGGCGATTACTTCAACGGTGTTGACTGGGAAGGTGGCGTAGCGGTTTCCGAAGGCGGCTTTGAATGGAGCATAGAATCGCTGCCATCCGATCTGCCCCGGTTGAATGCAATTGCCTCCGGCAACAATCGCTGGGTAGCAGTTGGGGAACAAGGGCTCATCGTTCGACGCGACGAAGCTGGCGACTGGCACGAAGTAACGCCACGCCTCACGGATCGTCGCTTCAATGCGATCGTTTTTTATTCAGGTGCCTTCTATGCAGGTGGGGATAACAATACCCTATACCGATCCGCCAACGGCCTGAATTGGACCGATGTGTCATCTCTCAGCCGCTTTGCGGATGGCGAAGACATCGAAGACATGTCCATATTTGCGAGTTCGCTTTACCTGGCTGGCGAAAATTTCAGCGTTAGCCACAATGGCGGTGCCGCATTCCTACCCCTGACTGCGGCTACGAACGACTACCCATTTCTACGGAATCGTATCGGCATTTAACCAAGTGCTCGCGGTGGGGCGTCGCTACTCCGGCTCACGCTGGATTGAAGGCGATTTTATTCGCACCTCCAGCGGGGCCTCATTTATCAACATCGCCTCGACGACGAACTTCCGCTATGCCGTTGCAGCGGGTGCCGGGCGCTTTGTCACGGTCGGTGCCGGGGGCGAAATTCGCGCTTCGGGCAGCTACTCGGAAACCGCTAGGCCTACCGCGGACCTCTTTACCCCGGGCAATGCTACCGTGGGCGAAGAAACGCTGTTTCAAGTTACCAGTAGTGATCCCGATGGGGACAAACTCTACTATTTCTGGGACTATGGGGATGGCAATCTGCGTCCCGGAGGGCCGACTTTTGTCCACAAATTTACGGCAGAAGGCCGTTATCAAATCCAGGTCATCGTCAGCGACGGCAAGGGAGAACTGGTCAAAGACTCGGCTTACGTGATTGTCTCCCGGCCCGTCGGACAATTCACGAACTGGATCAACAATTCACTTCCTCAAGGATGGGATAGAGCATTTAGGGCCGATCCCGACTCTGACTCCATCAGCAATCTTCTCGAATACGCAACGAATTCCAACCCGGCACAGCGCGATGGGCAAACCATCGATTTGCTGGAAAATGGTGGTGATCCCATGGCGGTAATTGAGCTGACCCTGCGTATGAACGACCCCAGCCTAACAAACCGTATCCTTGTCTCGACGGATATGGAAAGCTGGAAGACGGTTGCACTAATCTACAATGATACCACCAGCGCTTGGACCACCACAATGCCCGATGTCATCACCGTGCTGCGCTCCATTGAAAAGGAACCAGGCGTGTGGTTGTTTGCCCTCAACAACAACACTGGGGAAGAAGCAATTTTCGTTTCGGTGTCCGCTTCGTATCTCGAAAATTAGAGCGCAAACAGCTTGGTCCGACCCCACAGCAGCAGCGCGCTGGAAACGAACCCGAGCACGAGTAGCACAATATAGAGTGCGAAAAACGTTTTCTCCGAGCAGCCCTTCGAGAATTGTTTGCCGTTCCAACTGCCAACCAGGGTCAGCGGAAACAGCAGCAATGCCGCGCCAGCATTTCCCATGTGCAGCACGCCCAGTGCAATGAACGGGATTAGTTTGAGAGAATTCTGGACCAGGAGAAAGAAATTCTGCGCCGCAACAAATTGCGCCTTTTGCAACCCATGACGGACAAAGTAAACCGTTAGGACCGGCGAACCGGAGTTGGCCACAGTCTGACTGAATGCCACCAGGCCACCGGCAGCCGCAACGCCAACTGGTGCTGGCGGGCCAGCTCCTCCGCCCCACTTGGCAATCTTATCCCGAAAGCTAACCAGCGCCACGTATACGAGTGAAAGGCCTGCCACGACGTATTCCATCCGCTGGTGCACCTCATTCTCCTCGCCAGAGGCTATGAGCGCCCAGAGGACGCCACCACCAAGAATTGTGCCGATGAACGCGCCCGGGATCAGCGGCTTGAGCAGCTTGCCTTCGACCTCCTTGCGATATTGCCAACAGCCCAGCATGCCCGCCGGAATCATAATCACGGCAATCACCGCCAGGCCGTCATCCGCGCCGATAGCGAGCACCATGAGTGGTGATACCACAAAACCGCCAGCCCCAAGGCCGCTGCGCGAGAAGCCCATTAGCCATGCCGTGAAAAGAGCCAATGACGTGCTGAACCACGGCCAAGGCTCACCGGTAAACGGCGCGATAAGGGACTCCCACGTCACGCCTGGAATCTAGTCTGCACACCCCACGGAAGTCACGCGCAAACGCGTGACTTCAATGCGAGCAGCGGATTGGTGGCCTACTGGTAGATTTCAGCGCCGGTTTCAGCGAATTCCTTCGCCTTTTCCTGCATGCCTTCGCTGAGCGCCTGCTCCTCGGTGATCCCCTTCTTTTCCGCGTAATCACGGACGTCCTGGGTAATCTTCATCGAGCAGAAATTCGGGCCGCACATCGAACAGAAGTGAGCCGTTTTCGCGGCGTCCTGCGGCAGTGTGGCATCGTGGAATTCCTTGGCCTTTTCCGGATCCAGCGAAAGGTTGAACTGGTCTTCCCAACGAAACTCGAATCGGGCCTTGGACAGTGCATTGTCGCGGTACTGTGCTGCTGGGTGCCCCTTGGCGAGGTCGGCCGCGTGTGCGGCAATTTTGTAGGTAATAACGCCGTCGCGGACGTCGTCCTTGTCAGGTAGACCGAGGTGCTCCTTCGGCGTTACGTAACAAAGCATCGCACATCCGTACCAGCCGATCATCGCCGCACCGATGCCAGAGGTAATGTGGTCATAGCCAGGCGCGACATCGGTCGTTAGCGGCCCAAGCGTGTAGAAAGGTGCTTCGTGGCACCACTCCAGTTGCTTCTCCATGTTCTCCTGGATCATGTGCATTGGCACGTGACCGGGACCTTCGTTCATCACCTGAACACCATATTCCCAGGCGCGCTCAGTCAGCTCGCCCTGCGTCTTCAATTCGCCGAACTGGGCATTGTCGTTGGCGTCCGCAATGGAGCCAGGGCGCAGACCATCACCGATTGAAAACGACACATCGTAGGCCGCGCAGATTTCGCAAATTTCATCCCAATGCGTATAGAGGAAATTCTCCTTGTGATGAGCCAGGCACCATTTGGCCATGATTGAGCCGCCCCGCGACACAATCCCGGTCATTCGGCGCGCCGTCAGCGGAATATATTGCAAGAGGACACCCGCATGGATCGTAAAGTAGTCAACGCCCTGCTCGGCCTGCTCAATGAGCGTATCCTTGTAGATATCCCAGGTCAGTTCCTCTGCCTTGCCGTTGACCTTTTCCAGGGCCTGATAAATTGGCACCGTGCCAACCGGAACCGGGCAGTTGCGCAGGATCCACTCCCGCGTCTGGTGGATGTTTTTGCCGGTGGAAAGGTCCATCAGCGTGTCCCCACCCCATTTTACCGACCAGCGCATCTTTTCGACTTCTTCTTCAATCGAGGATGCTACCGCGCTGTTGCCGATATTGGTGTTAATCTTCACCAGGAAATTCCGGCCGATAATCATCGGTTCCAGCTCCGGGTGGTTGATGTTCGCTGGAATGATCGCACGGCCGCGGGCTACTTCGTCGCGAACGAATTCCGCGGTGATCTCTTCCGGAATGGAGCAACCAAAGCCTTGCCCGGGATGTTGCTTGCGCAAATCGGTGGATGGCAGGCCAGCGCATTCGGCGGATGAGAGCATCTCCTCCCGCAGTTGCTGGCGCTTCATATTCTCCCGAATGGCAATGTATTCCATTTCCGGGGTCACAATGCCCTGCCGTGCGTAATGAAGCTGGCTGACGGACTTCACACCCGGCTTCGCGCGCAGAACCTTACGGCTGCCACGGGCGAAATATTCAATGCGATTGCGGGCACCTTCCTTTTCAGCGCGCTCACGGTGCTTTTCAGAGAGATAACCGTCATCCAAGGGGGTGAATTCACGCCCGGAAATCGCTTCCACGTCACCACGTTCAAGTATCCAGTCAGCACGGACTGCTGGAAGGCCCTGGGTCACGTCACCATGGAATTCCGGGTCGCCCCACGGACCCGATGTATCGTAAACGCGAACGGGCGCATTCGATTCTTCCGTGCCGTCGGGACGTTTAGTGGGCGACAAAGCGATTTCGCGCATTGGCACGCGTAAATCGTCGCGAGACCCGGTCACGTAGACACGGGTGGATTTTGGGAACAAGGATTTGGTGGTTGCAGCCTTTGCTTCGCTCATGGTCGAAATTACGATCTTTGGCAGTGCGCGCAAAAATCCCCTGCGGTATGCAAACCGTAGCCGGAATTCTTGTTGATGACGCCAGTGATTAACATTTTCCCTTCGGCGGCATGACCCGCATCAGGTTCCAAGGGTTCGGCGATCGTGCGCAACGCCATCTCAGCCCTTCGCGAAGGACACCCCAAATTTAGAGTGCTTAGCGTAGTTTCCGGCTGGCCACTGGCAAGGGAAAATCGTCAAGATGGCATCAACGCCAACAAGACTAATGCAGCAACTACCAATAACCCGACCTGTACCAGATGCGGTGGGAGCGAATCGTGCTTATCTTCCTCGAGCTTCATACTTGGTTTAACGGATTTTTTTCCTCAACCTTAACTAAATTCCACCAAATGCCTGAGGTCAGGTAAAGATTTCTTATGGGCAATAATCCTCATTGGGTCCACACGCGAAAAGTCGAATTCAGCGAAACTGATATGGCCGGAATCGTGCATTTTAGTAATTTCTATCGTTGGATGGAAGCCGCTGAAGTGGAATGGTTTGAGTCCCTTGGGCACACCATGATTACAACCATTGGTAACAGCGCTCACGGTTGGCCCCGTGTCCGAACGCATTGCGATTTCCATGCCCCAGCCTGCTTTCGCGATCAAATCGAGGTTCGGCTCGCGGTGAAGGAGCTCAAAATCCGGGCCATCGAATACCGTTTTCACTTTTACCGGAAGAGCCCTGGCAAGGAAACGCACCTTGCTACCGGCGGGATGACGACGGTCTTTGCGCGACGCGACCCCACCACCGGCGAAATGGCCTCGGCAACTATTCCGGAGTCGCTCGTCAGCGCAATAAACGCATTGCTTGGCGAAGCTTGACGGAGAATCAATACGCGGTGGACGGGGGTCTGAGTATGATTACCATCGTGCGTGAGATGATATCCAAATCCAGCCAGACGGACCAGTCGGCAATGTATTCAAGATCGTAGGCGATACGCCGGTGAATGAGGTCGGGGTCGGTGATTTCGCCCCGGAAACCATTCACCTGCGCCAAACCGGTCAGGCCTGGCTTCACAAAATGTCGCTGGGCATAGGTGCGGACTTCCTTGCCGAACAATTGGTCATGGTCGGGAATATGCGGTCGCGGCCCCACAACACTCATCTCTCCACGCAGAACGTTGATGAACTGAGGAAATTCGTCGATGCTGGTCCGGCGCATAAATGCACCAAAGGGAAACACTCGGGCATCCGAAGCGGTGGCTTGGCGCGCTTCGTCGTCATTCTCAACCCCCATCGAGCGGAATTTGTAGAGCACAAATGTCGTTCGGTTGTGGCCTCGTCTGACCTGACGAAATAAGACAGGGCCTGGCGATTCCTTCCGCTGCTGGTGGCGTACCCAAAGGGCGAGCAGAGGCAGGATCAAGCAAACGATCGGGAGCGATATGGCGACGTCGATTACACGCTTAACCAAGCGGTTAATAGGACTCTCCAAGGGTTCTTCCCGTGGAACAAAAAATGTGTGTGGTCCATCACGCACAGAACTGAGTGGGTTGTCGAAATATTCCGCCCATGGATTATAGATCAATACCTGGCACCCGTTTTCATCCGCAATCTGCATTACGCGGCTCACCCATGCACGCGAGTGCCGGGTTTCGGTCAGCAGGAGTTGGTTGATGGCGTGCGTGTTAATAAGTTCCCCGAGATTGTCAGCTTCGCCCAAGTAATCACCCGGTGCTTCAGCCAGAGATTTCGAATCAGGTGCCACCAGACCAATCAGGTTTAAGCCCAGGGACTCCTTCTCCTTGAACCATTCATCGAGTCGCTTGACCGTGACTCGCCCCCCGATGACCATGCAGCGCCGCAAACTCCCACCTCGGAAAAACATACGGGAATAAAACCGCGGCATGAACCGGTTGAGCTGGAACAGCATCACATAGCTCAAAATTAGATAAATGCCGACAAACAGACGGGATATTCCTTTGTCCTTCGTTGCAAAAATAATCCCGAAAACCATCAACAGCAGCGTCATTACCTGCAGGTTGGTAACCTTGAATACGCTCGCATTATTGCGTTGAAACAACCCCGGTACCAAGAAGTTGTAGAAGTTGAAGTAGATCAAACCACAGGCGGTAAGACCGACCATATACAGCGGAAAATTGATTAAGTCGTAGGAATAATTCTCCAAGAATTCCACCGCTACGGTCGCTTGCACTACAAACAGCAACGGCAATGCGGCCATCACGGTGCATCCGTGCAATTTAAGCAGACCCTGCGAACGTCGATCAAGCATCCGGTTTTAACACTAATCGGCACTAGGTGCTTTCCATCAAGCAAATTCTTGATAACGCGTAGTCACTACCGATTCCATGCATATCAATTACTTCAAAAATTCTTGAAATTTTGCCACTGAATTGACATATATAAGTTATCTCATGTCGAAGACGCGGACCCACCAGCCACTTAGCGAACTGGAGAGCGAAACCGTTGCGATTTTCGTAAGGATCGTTCAGGCTCTGGGATTGCCGCGCTCCGTCGGTCAGATATACGGGTTAATCTACATTTCGCCGCATCCAGTCTGTATGGACGAATTGGTGAGCCGGCTGGGTATCAGTCTCGGCTCAGCATCCCAAGGGCTCAGACAGTTGCGGACGCT
>JBNNDZ010000362.1:0-4626 GCA_050285865.1 Puniceicoccales bacterium | reverse complement strand
CGTCCCGACCGGCGCATACGCGATCAACCCGGTCAGCGGCGAAAAGATTCCGGTCTGGGTAGCAGACTACGTGCTCATCACCTACGGCACGGGCGCGATCATGGCCGTCCCCGCCCACGACGAGCGCGACTTCGAGTTCGCGCAGACGTTCGGGCTGGAAATTAAGCCCGTCGTTGGCACAAAAGAACCAGTTCCAGAGGAAATAACTACTGAAAAACCCGACACTGTTGCTTGGGACGATATCGTAGTAGATGGCGAATTGATATATTTCACTATCGACAAGCCAACCCCACAAAATGGTTATGCCGTAAACTCCGGCCCCTACGACGGCCTGCCAACAGCCGAAGTAAAACAGAAAATCACCGCCGAGTTGGCCGAGAAGAAACAGGGCAAGGAAGCCGTTAACTACAAGCTCCGCGACTGGCTATTTTCGCGTCAGCGGTATTGGGGTGAGCCGTTTCCAATCCTGTGGATTTCCCCGGAAGACTTTAAGCACCTCAAAACGCTCGATAACAGCGAACTAAACCGCTACCTGCCGGTGGACCCCGTTACGTGCGAGCTGGACGGCGAGGAGAAAGTCGCCCTGGCCGTGCCGATGCATTACCTGCCGCTCACGTTGCCCGAGGTGGAGTCTTATCAGCCAACCGGCACCGGCGAAAGCCCACTGGCCAAGGCCACGGAATGGACCAACGTATGGCTCAACCTGCGCACCGGCGAAACCAAATCACGCACCGGCGAATGCCCCGGACCGGACTGGGCCCCCGCCTCACGTGAAACCAACACCATGCCCCAATGGGCAGGCTCGTGCTGGTATTACCTGCGCTACATGGACCCGCACAACCCGGACCTCCTCATCGACCCGAAGAAGGAGGAATACTGGGGAGCGCCCGACCTTTACGTCGGCGGCGCGGAACACGCGGTGCTGCACCTGCTCTACGCGCGTTTCTGGCATCGCTTCCTGCACGACATCGGCGTCCTCGAAAACAAGGAGCCGTTCCAGAAGTTGTTCCACCAAGGCATCATCCTAGGCGAGGACGGCGAAAAGATGTCCAAGAGCCGCGGCAATGTCGTCAACCCGGACGTCGTTATCGACGAACACGGGGCCGACGCCATGCGCCTGTACTTGATGTTCCTCGGACCACTCGAGGCCATGAAGCCGTGGGACCCCAAGGGCATCCAGGGCATCGTTCGTTTCCTGCGCAAAACGTGGCGGGAATTCCTCGGCGAGGACGGCGAAGCATCGACTAAGCTCGGCGATGCCGAAGACGACGCCGACACCACCCGCGCGTTACACGAGACGATCAAGAAGGTTACGGCCGACTACGAACGCCTGTCGTTTAACACTGCCATTTCCCAAATGATGATTTGCCTGAACCAGTTCGGCAAAGCCTCGTCATTGAACAAGGAGTCCGCCAAGGCATTCCTGCAACTGCTGGCACCGCTGGCACCGCACATTGCGGAGGAAATCTGGGAACGCCTCGGGGGCCAACCCGGCATTGCCAACACTGCCTGGCCGCAGCACGACGAGTCCAAGCTCGTGCAGGACACCGTGAAGCTGATGGTGCAGATCAACGGCAAGCTGCGCGGCGAACTCGAAACCGCCAAGGATGCTGCCAAGGACGACGTTCTCGCCGCCGCCAAGGCACTGGATAAAGTCGCTCCGCACCTGGACGGCAAAACCATCGTGAAGGAAATCTACGTTCCCGGCCGCATCGTAAACCTGGTCGTGAAGTAACCCTGTATCGCCAATGACGTTGCATCGCAAAATATCCTGGCTCGTGGCCGTCGCGCTTATCGGCGTCCAACTGTTAATCCACGCCGACACCGGCGTGGCGGTCGTGGACAGCGTCGTGGGCGACGTCACCTTTTCCAGCACATCCGGCGATATCGTTCGCGGCGAGGCAATCGACCCAAACGGACTAAAAATCCAAACCGGGATGAATGGCTATGTCTCGCTGGTTTTCTCCAATGGCCTCGCCCTCTTGGCCCCACCGAACACCGAACTGGAGATCACGAATTACTCACAGGAGCCTTTTACCTCGCGTTCGGATGACCTCGTTTTCGAGCCCAGCAGGTCGAAATTAAACCTCAGCCTGCCCCGGGGACAGCTCGCCTTTGCGGGTCGGGAGCTCAGCCCATCATCAGAATTAAGCGTCGAATTCCGCCCCGGTCATTCCGTGGATTTGCATTCAAAAGCCGCCTATATCGAAAATCAGGTGGGCGAAACAACGATTGCTCCGATTCATGGCCGTTGCACCATTGAATACGACTCGCAACGACATTTGGTTCGAGAAGGCTATCGCTTCCAGACCAGTCCCGGCGAATCCATTTCGAGTGATCGCCTGCGTAAGCAGAACCCCAGCGAAAAGGAAGACTGGACGCAACAAATTGACGCTGCCCGCCTCTCACTTAACCGTTGGCGATTCGATTCCCAAGGAGATGACACCGCCGCTGAGGCAGTGCGCGTCGTGCCCGCATTGAAGATCCAGGAGACGCCCTTCAACAACACCAAGATCTGACGATGGCGCTATCCCGGTTTTTGCCCTCCGACTTCGACGCCTCGGCACCAATCGCAGTCATTGCCGGGCAGCGCCAATACCCGGTCCTGACCGTGGAGCGCCTTCGCGCCGCCGGATTACCCGTGCGCCTCGTCGCCTTCGAAGGAGAAACCAGAACCGAACTCTACGAGAGCTTCCCCGCCAGTGAACGGGCAATGGTGAAAGTTGGCCAAGTTGGTCATCTACTAAAGGCTTTAAAAAAATTCGGCGTCCGCCATTCGCTGATGGTGGGCCAAGTCACACCTCGGCGCTTGTTCGACGGCCTGCACCCTGACCTCAAAGCCGTAACGCTCCTTGCCCGGCTGAAGGAGCGTAATGCGGAGTCGATCTTTGGCGCACTGGCTGACGAAATGTTGAAAATCGGCTGCAAGCTTCTCGATGCCCGGGCATTTTTGGATGACCAGATGGCGGGCAGCGGCCTGCTGGCTCCGGGCAAATTCCAACCTGACGCCGAAACACTCGACCACGGTATTCGAATTTGCCGGGAAATGGCCCGACTACACGTGGGCCAGGGCGTGGTGGTTAACCGTGGCACCGTCCTTGCGGTCGAAGCCTTTGAAGGCACGGATGCCATGTTGCAACGCGCTGGCAGCTTCGGTGCGAAGGAGCCGTTTTTTATTAAAACCGTAAAACCAAAACAGGACTACCGATTCGACGTCCCTGTCTTTGGCGAACAGACCCTCAACGTCATGCACGAGGCGGGGATCCGTGCAGCTGCCCTGGAGGCAGACAACGTACTGATCCTAGACAAGCAAAAGGTCTTGGGTGAAGCCCGGCGGCTCGGTGTTGCAATCATCGGGTTTTCCGTATAATAATTGCTTCCAAGCCAGCAAAGATGCGGCCAGCAGCGTATTTCCGACCCCTAGGATTTACAGTTTTTTAACGGAAAAGAAATTGACCACCAAGGGCGTTTTGGGGCATGCTACTA
Source organism: Puniceicoccales bacterium (assembly GCA_050285865.1). Classification (GTDB taxonomy): domain Bacteria; phylum Verrucomicrobiota; class Verrucomicrobiia; order Opitutales; family Cerasicoccaceae; genus Cerasicoccus. The sequence continues at coordinate 1,140 of JBNNDZ010000362.1, read as the reverse complement.
GGGCCGTTTGGAATTCAGGCCAGTGGATTTCCCCTCATTAAATACTATGCAAGGTTTTCCCATAACACGCCGCTTAATGACCTCCCGCATCCGCGGTTTTTCGCTGGTTGAGGTGATGATTGCATTAACATTATTTGCATTACTGGCAATAGGGATGGCTAGCTTGGTCATTGGCGCGCGCAAGGCCTCTGAAACCATCATTTACGAGGACCAGATCAACCGCACGCTAAGCAATTTCTTAGAAGAAATTCGCGGCACGGGCTATGCTCGTGTAAAGGCCGTGCATCTAAATCCCAGTGTCGGCTTTGACCTGACCCTCCCCAAAATCGGCGAGGAAGGTGCGATCCAGATTATCAGAACTCCTGTTGCCATTGTAGACGAAAACAGCCGGAACGACCAATGGACAAGCATGCAGGTCGAAACTGCCACCAAGGATGGTGACGTCACAACCTCTACTTTGGAAATCCGTCTTGAGCTCAATGACCACGACAATTTCGTGTCTGAATCGACCAACGGTATGGAAATAATCATTAACTATCGCTGGAAACTACCGTGGAAGAATGAAACGAAAGATTACCGAACGGGCGAAATGATGACCTACGTGGCCAACCAGGCCCCATAATACCATGCAGAAACGCAACCATACTTGCAGGGGCGAAACCAAGGCGAAGCTCGGCTTTACCTTGGTAGAAATCATTATCTCACTAGCAGTATTCAGCATCGCCATGCTGGTTGCGACGACGTTCTTCATCGATTCCTACAAGACTCTTTTTAAGAGCCAAACGGCACTGGAAGCAAACCGCTCCTCACGTGCGTTCATGGACGCCATGGTCACCGACGGTCTGGAAGCAGATTCCTTTGCAATCTACCCCAAGCTAAATAGCTCCGTGAACAAAAATAACCGCGTGGACCCAGGCGAAGCGGGCGATTTCATTATACTGGCCGAAACCGATCTCGGCACCCTCTCCACTCTTTATACGAAACTCATTGGCTATTACGTCAAAGAGCGCAGCGGCGATAAATACTACGACATCATTGTCTTTGAGTATGATGTCCCCAAGAGCCGGCAGGACGAACCGCTGGAGGACCTAGTCAACACCGCGGTAAGTTCAGCCCAAACCCGCACGATTTTCACCGAGG
>JBNNDZ010000361.1:0-16765 GCA_050285865.1 Puniceicoccales bacterium | reverse complement strand
TGAGGCCAAGCCTCCCTACCTTCTGCTTTAGCTTAGAACTTGTTATGGCCGGCTAGGGAGCCGCCGAAGTAGAGGCCGACAATTGCGCTGAGCAAATGCGTGTCGAGTGGGGTGATTGTAAGCCCGCGGACTTCTTTCCAGTGGATTTTTTCCACGTCGCTGGTAAAGAACCAGAAGCCTTCTTCGAGCTCCGGGTAACCGATTTGCATCAGCACATCGGGTCGCCAGATCGCAATGATCTTCGGCAGCGCGATGACCGAGAAAACACAGGTCAGCGCAATGACGCGACGTGTCCACTGGAAGCCTGCATTGGAGTAGCGACGTGCCTGGTCGATGTGGCCTACTTGTTCACGCAGGGCCTGCATGGCGAGCAGGCGTTCTTCGCGTCGGGCAGCATTCGACATGGCCCAGATCTTCATCACGCCACCAAGCAAGGACGAGCCTAGCAGCGTGATCAGTTCGGCGGGAAAGGTGGGATTCATGGAAAGATTAAAGGAAAAAGATTAAAGATTAAAGGTGGGCGTTTTTTTGGTGTTGGGTGCTTGGTGGTTGGTGCTTGGGGTAGGGAGGCTTGGCCTCAAGCCTCTGCGCGTCATGTTTGTTCGTCACGATTGGCGTTGCTTGTGTGGTGTTAGCGGAGGGCTGGGCCAGCCCTCCCTACCTTTTGCGGGTGGTGGTTGGTTTGTTGGGTTTGGGGATGGGTTAACTTTGCATGAGAGAGTAACTTTGTGTTGGAGAGTGACCTCAAGGAACGAACGGGGCGGCCGGTTGGGAGCAGTGGCGTTTTATGGTCGGGTGTTTTGTTTCGGGGGAGGAGATGAGGTTGGCCTTGCCGGTAGTGGCGGCCGCCCCGTTCGTTCCTGAGGATGTGCACATATTATCAATTTATTGAATTTTGAGCAAGGACACGGCGGGCTTGGCGGGCATGGCGGGGTTGGTTGGCTTAGCGGACTTTCCAAGGCACAACCTGGGGGGATTCCGCTGGCATCGGGTGGCACTGGATGCGGGCCACTATTAGTGAAAGCGAGTGGGTCCTAGCCAATGGCGCCGTTTTGTTTAATTCGGAGGAATTTTTTTTCGAAAAACTGCATCTTTTTATGAAGCAGAGCTTGGAATAGCGGCTGGACTCGGTTTTTTTGGGCAGCGCTATGCGCATTGTTACTAGGGAAACGAGTTTTCACCATGGTATCGGGCTGCCGCCCGGTGAAGTGGTGCCATTGGAAAGCGAGCGTTGCCCGGATACGCGGGTTCAATTGCTGGCCTATAATGCGGAGGAATTCGTGGAAAAAGAGGCCTGCACGGTGGAGGACATCCTGGCCCAGGTCGGCAAATGGCCCGTGTGCTGGATCCACATTCAGGGTGTCGGCGATGCGACGATGATCCAGGACCTTTGCGCCAGGCTCGACGTGCACCCGTTGGCATCGGAGGACATGCTCAACTCCGATGGTCGCCCGAAAGTCGACGAGTTCAATGACGACCTTTTCATCCTGACCAAGGCCGGTCTATTTAAAGAAGACGAGCAGGCGATCTTCATGGAGCAGGTCACCGTTTATCTGGGGAGCGGTTTCGTGCTCAGTGTGCAGGAGAGCAGCGAAGGCTTGTTTGAGCCCGTTCGCCGCCGCATTCACAAGGCCAACGCCCGCATCCGCCAGCGTGCAGCCAGCTATCTGGTGTTTGCGCTCATGGATGTGAAGAACGACTTTCTCCTGACTATCGTCGACGAGATCGAGGACGACATCGTGGCCATGGAGCAGGAGATGGTTGAGAAATCTCCGATGCGGCCGAAGGACGGTAACAAGCACGCAGCCGGCCTTTCGATTGAAAAAATTTACAACAAAAAGCGGGCGGTGCTGGCCCTGATGCGTATTTTGCTGCCGATCCGTGACAACGCCAATCGTCTGGAGTTGCTCGATCATCCGATGCTCGACGAGGCCGATCGGTTTTATTTTCGCGACTTGGCGGACTCCTCTCGCCGCGCCGTGGAGCGGATGGACCACAACCGCATCATCCTGCAAACGATGCAGGAGTTTTACCATCTAGAGCAGGAGCACCGCACGAATGAAGTCATGAAAGTCCTGACGATCATTGCGACGCTCTTCCTGCCGCTAACTTTTATCGCCGGCGTTTACGGGATGAATTTCGACCACGACGTGAGCAAGTGGAACATGCCGGAGCTCTATTGGAAGTATGGCTACTTCATGTGTCTGGGCGTGATGCTCTTCATCTTCGGCGCATTCCTGTTTTACTTCCGGCACAAGAAGTGGATCTAGTGTGGTGCCCGCGAAATTTATTGCATTTATCACGATGTAAGGCGGTGGCACCCGCTTCCTTAGCGGGCTCTCGTTGTCTCGCAGCCAGCGTGATGAAGTTGCCTGGTAGGGACGTCGATGCCACCTTTTATTGGGGATAACTTAATGACACACCCGAGGGCCAATCAGCGCTCTTTGTGTCGTATTAAAAGTAAGTTTATCGCCTTGAGGATTTTGATAGGTTTGACATGTTTCATTCATTCCCCGGATGAAAGCTGATCATACTGTTAGTGAAACCGACGCGCGCGCCATGGTGCGTCTGTTGGGTGAAACGGCGGCAGTGGAGGGGGGACACATTGAGAAAAAGCGATTCCTGATGGATGGGCTTTGTAAGCTGGTCGGCGCAGATGCGTGGTCCTGGTCACTCAATTGTGACACCCGGCCCGGCTCCAGCCAGTCCTTTATCAGCTTGCTCCATGGTGGCATTACACAAGAGCAAGTGGCCAAAATCTTACACGCCACGGAGCATGAGCACGCGAATTTGACGATGCGCCGCTTCTATGAAGTACTCGCCAGCAAGCGGTCCCTCGTCACGATGTCGCGGGACGAAGTCGATCACGAGGGTTTGTCTTATCAGGGAGAGTTTGCCCAGCGTTGGGAAGCCGCCGGAATCGGCCCCATGGTTCTCGCTGCTTACCCGGTGGATGATGTGGCGGCGAGCGGGATGATCCTTTACCGTCGTCATGGGGCAGAGCCGTTTTCCGAGCGTGAAATCAACATCATGCACATCGTCTGGGATGAGGTCCCATGGCTGCACCGCAGTGGCTGGCCGGAGGACCGCGGTGCGACGGTGCCGCAGCTATATCCACGTCAACGCACGGTGATGAATCTGTTGCTCGACGGCATGAGTCGTAAGGCAATTGCGGCGCATTTGGGCATTTCGGAGAATACCGTTTCGGGCTATGTGAAAGAAATTTACCGCCACTTCGGCGTCAGCTCCCAGCCGGAGCTGATGCGGAAATTCCTCCTCGGAGAAAGTAGTGTGAGTACCACAAAATGACGGACAACGACGAATCTATCTGCGAAAATGATGCCCGTGGCATGGTGCGTTTACTTGGCGAAACGGCGGCCCTCGAGGGAGGACATGCCGAGAAAAAGCGCTACTTGATGAACGGCATTGCCGAGTTAATCGGTGCCGAAGCCTGGGTATGGGGCCTGTGTTGTGATGTGACTCCGGGCGTTCAGCAGTCCTACGTTAACCTGATTCACAGCGGTTTCGATGACCTGCGCCTCGCGCGATTTTTCACGGCATTCAGTCATCCTCGGATGGGCGCGCCCGTAGAGCAGTTTTATCAAGCCTTGGCCGACGAAGGCGAGGTCACCATGAAGCGCAGCGAGATTGATCCGAATGACATGGTTGGCCAGGACGAAGAACTGGCTGGCTTGTGGGCCGACGCGGACATTGGCCCGGTTATCATGAGCGGATTTCGCCTCGATGAAACCTCGGCCAGTTGTCTGGCTCTTTACCGTCGAGTTGGTGAAGTGCCTTTTACCGCACGGGAGCTTGCATTGTCTCATATCGTGCTCAGCGAGGTGCAGTGGCTGCATCAAAGCGGCTGGCCGGAGGATCGCGGGGCAACGGTGCCCACCCTCTTCCCCCGCCAGCGAACCGTGCTGAATTTGCTGCTGGATGGTCTAAGTCGTAAGCAAATTGCCCACTGCTTGGAAATTTCCGAAAATACCGTTTCCGGCTACGCGAAGGATATTTACCGACATTTTTCGGTTAATTCCCAGCCCGAGCTGATGCAGAAATTCATGCGCCGGTACGTGCGCTCTGCTTGATTTGGGCTTGGCATTTTCCTTAGGAGAAAGCCTCCACCGCCCATTTTGTCGGCAAATGGATTTACCACCCCCTGATTTGGGGAGTAGTCATACGAACGTTTGCATGATATACTAGGTATCACGACGGGGAATGGGGTATACCATTACTGATTTTGCTGCGGTTTTTGGGGAATTACCGCAGTAAATGCACATGAGTTGGTGGGCGTCCAATAGGGCGCCCACCGCCATGGCAATTTTCAGTCCTACCTTGAAAGGATTCACGACTGCGCTATCGTTTGTAGTAGTATGGCAAACGACATCCTAGATAATGGGCGCATTATCCTTACCTACGGACGCAGCATTATTTCGCTGGCGATTGCGCATTCGCTGGGAAAGCGCGGGGTAGAAGTGATCGGTTGTGACGACGTTGACATGACCGTGTTGCAGTTCTCGAAGTTCGTTTCGAAAACCTTCACGCATCGACCACAACACACCGACGCGGAAGGCTTCATTGAAGATCTGGTCGCGGCGGCTGAAAAATTTCATCCCGGCGATGACCGGCCATATGTGCTGATTCCGGCCTTCCGTGACGCCACGCTGATTGCACGTCACCGCGAACGCCTGGAGGCGACGGGGATCGTTGTTGCGGCCCCGCCGATCGAGGCGATCGAAGCTGTGCTGTCCAAGGCGGCTTTTGCGAAGACTGCGCAGGCACATGGCTTGCCGGTGCCAACCACTGTTATCGTGGAAAGCGAAGACGAACTTTGTGATGCAGAGTTTCCCGAGCCGGCCATTGTCAAACCACGTGACAGTCACGGTGGGCGCGGGATCCGCGTTTGCCAGACCCGCGAGGAAGCCATCAGCTACGCGCGCGAACTGGCGTCGGACGGCGGCGAATGGCCGGTCGTGCAGTCGGTTGAGCCAGGGGAGGACTACTGCTTTGCCGCGCTTTGTGACCACGGAAAAATCGTCGCGCACATGGCTTACCGGAATTTGCAGCAGTTCCCGATTGATTCCGGCGCGGGTGTGGTCCGGGAGACCGTTGACGATAGCAAGTTGCTTCCGGCGGCGGAGAAGCTGCTCGCGGCGGTGGGCTGGCATGGTGTCGGCCAGATTGATTTTCGTTGGGACGGTGAAGGTGAGCCGGTTTTGATCGAGGTTAACCCGCGCTTCTGGGCCGGGCTCGTGCATTCGATGGAATCCGGCGTGGATTTCCCGTGGTTGCTCTACCAGGTCATCCTTGGTCGCGACGTGGACCCTGAACCGGTTGATGAGGGCGCACGCACCAAGACGCCGGGCCTCAGCTGGCTGGCCGCTTTGCAGGAGAGCATTGACTCGAATGAAAGCTTCGAAGAGCTCGGTAAGGTTTGGGATGAATTCAAGGGCGAGCTCGAGTCACGCGACTGGGAGCAGGCTTGGCGCTCATTTCAAAAATTAATGACCACCGAAATCCACACAACTCCCACGATGGAACGCTGGCGCACGCTCAACGGTGAGTCCGAATACGCGCACAGCGACCTCTTGCTCGACGAAGATCCGCAGGCAGCGCTTGGCATGTTGTTCGTGGTCAGCTCACTTGCCCGTCACGGTGAACTCCCGCCAGAACTTAAAGGATAAACGAAAGCAACCGCTGAAAACACGGATGAGCACTGATCGCGCGTGATTGTTTTTATTGAGTGGGCCGAAGTAATACGGACTCCATTCTTTTCGTTCCCTTCTCTAAAAAGAATCACTTAACGCTTTCCGTTCGCGCTCATCGCGACCTTCTGTAAAATAAGAATCCCACGTCACGCGAATCGACACCACGTCACGCACGTTCAGTGTTCACCGGTGGTATTAGTGGCTCGATAAAAACAGCACGATGGCCCGACCACGCATAGGCATTACCAGCCCCACCAACGCCGTTCCTTTGGCGATTGCTTGCCTGAAGCTGGGCGTGTGGCTTGGGGGCGGCCGGCCGGTCACCTTGAGCGCGAAACTGCCATACCGGGAAATGGAGGTGGACGGATTGTTGCTGGGCGGCGGGTCGGATATTTTTCCGGAGCTCTATCAGAGTGAGGCCATTGCCGGGTGCCGTTATGACCGCCTACGCGACGAGCTGGAAGTGTATTGGCTCAAGCTCGCGCGTGAACGCAATTTGCCGGTGCTCGCAATTTGTCGTGGCGCGCAAATGATGAACGTGGTTCACGGCGGCACCTTACATTTGGCCGTGCGCGAAGCTTACGAGGATGCCGACTACCCGAGTGGTCTGCGGGCGGCGATGTTCTACCGCAAGTCGATCACGGTTAAAGCGGGCAGCCATTTGCATCGCTTACTGGGGGCCGACGAAGTTATGGTGAATTCGATCCACAAGCAGGCGATTAACCGTGTGGGCGATGGCTTGGCGGCGGTTGCGCTGGAGCCCAATGGCGTCATTCAGGCCGTCGAAGATGCCACGCAGCCTTTCTACATCGGCGTGCAGTTTCACCCGGAATTCCTGCTTTATCAGGCGCGCCATCGGCGCTTGTTCCGGGCATTGGTGGATGCAGCCTGACACCGTGATAATGCAGTAATACGCGACGGTGAGGCATTGCACATTGCAACTTTTATTACTGCTCATCCGTTGACGTGATTTTGACAACCGCCGCCAGCCCCTTTGGGCGCTGGGCTCACGGGGGGCTGTGCTCGTTGGGCGCGCTGTTGGCATGCTTCCGGCAAATAGTCCGACATGCGAAGTCTGTCTCGAATCTTCATCCGTGGGTTGGCGGCCCTTTTGCCGGTATTCCTTACGCTCTATGTTGTTTTCTGGAGTATCTCATTTCTGGAAAAGGCTCTCAGCGGCGTCCTACAGGTCATCCTGCCCGAGCAGCTTTACATCCCGGGAATGGGATTGCTGGTGCTGTTTGCCGCGGTGATGGGGCTCGGCGCAGCTCTGTCGGAAATCCATTTCAAGCGCATGTATTTTAGCTTGGAGAGCCACCTTGGCCGTGTGCCTGTGGTGAAGTCGATTTATGGCATTTGTAAGGATTTCATGGACTACTTTGCTAACCAGAAGCAGCGTAAGCAGTTCAGCCAAACCGTTACGGTGTCTACGCCCAACAACGAGTTTAAGCTGGTGGGCTTTATTACCGAGGAGGACCTGAGCCGCCATCATGAAAAGTTGGCCGACAGTGATTCGGTCGCCGTTTATTTGCCGATGGGCTACCAGATCGGAGGCTACACGCTGCTCATCAAGCGTCGTTACGTGGAGCCACTGGACATGAATTTCGAGGATGCGATGCGCTTCATCCTGACGGCGGGCGTTGCTTCCCATCACAATGGGGACACCACACCGCCGTTCGTGGCAGCACAGCAGGACGTAGCTGACGAGGTCGACTCTGCTACAAAAAGTCGCTTTGCGAAAAAGAGCGACTCTGTAACGCAGAGTAAGCGACCGGCAGCGTAAGTTAGCAATCGTAGTCCTGCTTAGGTGCGGGTGAGGCGCGCAATCTCGTCCGCCCACGCGGGGTATTGCGCGGTCAGCGCGTCGCGGCCCAGGAGCGCGAAGTCGTCCCAAAGAAACTCCGGCGTCACCATCACGGTCAGCAGCGCGAAGCCGTGCGCGGCGTTATCGGCGAGTCGCGAACCCTGCCAGACACCGCGCGGGACAATGGATATCGGCGATTGCCCGGCGTCGAGGTCGATGCCGAGCTGACGCGTCTCGCCGGAGCCGTCGGGATACAGTAACAGCATTTGCACCGGGTCACCCGCATGCCAATGAAAGGTCTCGACGGACTGCGTCAGCCGGTGCATGGCGGAGAAGTCGTCCCGGGTCAGCAGGAAATAAATCCCCGAGCCCATCGCCCGCGGTTCGCCGTGAACGTCGGGCGACAGCTTGGCCGAATCCGTATGAATGCGCCGAAACCAGCCCCCTTCATGCGGCAGGCGCTCGAGCTCCAATTGGCGAATGATCGTTTCGGCATCCATGCTGTTTTCATTAAACAGGAAGACCGGGAAGCACGGGAAGGTTTTTCGTGGGGAGGGTGAGGCGTATGCGGCAAATCCTGATTGCGTCCAGATTGCTTACGCTTTGGTGGAGTGGCTTCGCGTCTTCGCGCCTTCGCGTGAACCACTCATGCGGAATTATCTCTCGCGAAGACGCGAAGGAATTGATAGCTGCGTCTGGGTCTAGTTGATTCCATTTCTGATAGCCGTTTTGATTGTGGGAATGGACCAAAAGACTGTGGTCAACATGAGTGCAGCAATAAAAAGGATATTCCCGATTAGGGCACCAGAGCTTTCAATGATCTCCTCTTTCGAGATCCCATTGTTTTGTTCTTCATGGTATATGATCGCCTTAAAAGATGAGAAGGTGTTTGGGATGAGTATATAGGTAGCAGATCTACTTTTGAATTTCCCTTGGCTCGATGAGGCTCCTGCGATCTGAATCGCTATCGTCGATGGATCCATCTCGTATAGTCTTTCTGTTGCTCGATCCCAAGGGAATAGGGATGTCCATATTGGAAGTGCTAGCATTATGGCGCATGTAATCGGAGCAAAAAATACCAGAAACCACTTCATGCTCTTTAGCCATCATCTGATGTAGCTTTCCATTTCTTCTTAGATTTTCGAATAGTGGCGCTGCGTTGGCGGTTTCCCTACCTGCAGGCTGGCGATTCCTTCTCCCTCAAAAACTACTTCAAAACCAATCGTTTTGTAGAAATCTAGCGATGTCTTGAAGTCTTTTTCCGGAATGAATGGCTTGGCGTAATTAGCCGCAGGGTGATGCATGTGTTTGCTTTCTTTTTTAAGAGTGATGAGGGGACGGGTTTATGGTGCGCTTCTTAAGCGTTTTACGAGTGCTTCGTTTTTCCTCAGTTTCTCATTTAACTCAGTTACCATTATTGCTCGTTCCGCAAAAGATGTTTTTTGTGCACAGGAATGGGAATCGTTGTTGTGATGCCCCTGAATTTGTCGTTGCGTCCAAATGAGTTCACATCGATTTCATTTTCTCTTTCGGTAAGTTCAAATCGGGTTATGTCCTTAAAGGTATACTCAAGGCCAATGGTCTCGCCATACATCACCAGTACTTCGAGATTCTTCGGCGTGCGGTCGAATTGGGAAAGGTATGCTTGTATTAAGAACGTGAGCACGTCCTCTTCCTCATTCCATTCGTTCTGCGCAATCAGCTCCTCGTTTGATGGCTGAATATACTCGGGTTGATCGCCCATACAGCAAATTACTGAAGCTAGGAATCCGAGTATGAACGTAGTGACTGTTTTCATGTTTCTCGAATATCTATTAGCGTTAGATGAAGCGAGGCGCTACTCGGAGTTATCATCTCCCGACTGATTGTCATTTAGTTCGTTTTGATACCATGATTCGAAGTCCTCAAAAAAGAATCCTTCATCTTCGCATCCTGCTATACTTTCTTCAACAGTTCCAATGGGATCAATGTAGTAGATTTTATTCTTTCTTGTTCTGTCAAAAATGAAGTAGTCGCCACATCCATGTGTGGCAAAGGCGATGTGGTCCGAGGTCCACTCTTTCCACTCCAATTCTCTCATTGCCATATTCACTTTGAAGAACGAGATGCTTTCGTTCCCTTCTGGAATGAGAATTTCTACAGATTTATGAATTGGGTCTGAAGGATTCTCTATCGCCCTTACGTGCGAATCTGAGAGTGGAAAACCACAAAACTGCTCGATGTCTCTTGTGTTCATTCTTTTTCCAGACCATGCTATAATCGCAGTTCTGATATTCTAAAATACAGCCGTGGTCAAGGATTTGAATGAAAATGTATTGATTTCTAATGCGACATTGTGCGTATTGGATGATGTCAGGGGCGCGATATTGGGTGTTCGCCGCGAAATGCCCCTCGCCGCAATGACTCCCTTAATTCCTTCCCGAACTTTCCGATCTTCCTGTTTCCCAAACGGAGAATCAAAGTGCAGAAACTTGCTTGACAGATGTTGGCGGGAGCTATTTTTTCCTCTGTTTTCCTTTTAATCAGTAATCGCATTTCCATTTACCAACACCATCATGGCGCTTAAAATCCGACTCCAACGCCACGGCTCCGCCCACAACCCGGTTTACCGCATTGTGGTGGCGGAATCGACCAACCGTCGTGACGGTCGTCACAACGAAGTCCTTGGCAACTACAATCCCCGCGCACGCGGCAACGACGCTGAGTTGAAGATCAACCTCGAGCGCGTAGACTACTGGTCCAGCGTTGGCGCAAAGCCGACCGACACCGCCCGCACCCTGATCAACCGCGCCCGCCGCGCTGAGAAGGCTGCTGAAGTAGCCGCAAGCTAAGCGCAGTAGGGCTTTCCGCCTTTTGCAGCCCCGGCGATATGCCGGGGTTTTTTGTTGGGAATTATGAATGCTGGGTTATGAATTATGAATGGTTTGTTGAGTGGCCGTCTGCTAGGCTCAAATGATCTCCACAGCCACTCTGACGACTTTATTTCTCACAAAGGCACAGAGGCACAAAGGGAATTCCTTGCGGGCTTTGGGTCTTGGCGTGAAAACCAACTCAATCGGACTTTTTAGGCGCATCCTTGGAGGGCATTTCATAATTCAGCATTCAGAATTCATAATTTCTTAAATTTCCCATGCGTTTCGACCTCATCACACTTTTTCCCCGGATGGCGGAGGGCTACCTTGCCGAGAGCATGCTGGGGCAGGCGGTGAAAAAGGGCCTGCTGGGGATTGGCGTGCACGACTTGCGGGAGTGGTCGCAGAATAAGCACAAGACCGCCGATGATCGCCCGTTTGGCGGTGGGGCGGGGATGTTGCTGTCGCCCGAGCCGCTGTTTTTGTCAATTGAGGAGATTGCGACGCCGGGCGCGGAAGTCATTTATTTATGCCCGGATGGCGAGCAGTTGAGCACGCCGCTGGTGCGCGAATTGGCGCAAAAGGAGCACATCGTCCTGGTTAGTGGTCACTATGAGGGGATCGACCAGCGGGTGCGCGATACCTTGGTCACGCGCGAGGTTTCCATTGGCGATTACGTGCTGACCAATGGCACGCTGCCGGCCTGCGTTTTGATCGATTGCGTGGCGCGTTATGTGCCCGGCGTTTTAGGTGAAGAAAAATCCTTGACGCAAGACAGCTTTCACGACACTTTCCTCGGTTTTCCTCAATTCACGCGTCCAGCAGAGTATCGCGGAATGAAAGTTCCTGATGTTTTGCTGAGCGGCGACCACGCCGCCATCGCGCGTTGGAGGCGGGAACAAAGCCTTTCCAAAACCAAGCAACGTCGGCCCGACTTGCTGGCGGGAACCGAATATGCGGACTCCCCCGGCGATGAAAGCCCCCAGTAAATTCCACCAGTCATGCAAGCCATTATCGAAGAGGTCACCTCGGAACAAATCGACGCCAGCCGCCTGAATTTCAAGGTCGGCGACGGGGTGCGCGTCCACACCCGTGTGCGCGAAGGCGACAAGGAGCGAATCCAGATGTTCTCTGGCATCGTGATTGCCCGCAAGGGCTCCGGCATCCGTGAAACCTTCACGGTGCGCCGCATCAGCTTTGGCGAGGGCGTCGAGCGCGTCTTCCCGATCCACAGCCCAAACATCGACAAGATCGAAGTTGACCGCGAGTCCATCACCCGCAAGGCCCGCCTTTACTACCTGCGTGGCCGCATCGGTAAGGAAGCGACCAAGGTCAAGGAGAAGCGTCTGATCGAAGCAGGCCGCAAGTAAGAACCCGAACGCAAATTTTATCATGGCAAGCACCGACGTTTTACTCCTTCAGCCGATTGAAAGCCTCGGCTACGAAGGCGACCAAGTCTCCGTAAAGGCTGGTTATGCCCGCAATTTCCTGCTTCCGCGCAACTTGGCCCTCCCGGTCAACAAGGCGAACAAGAAGCACATCGCAGCCCTCCAGGCCCGCAAGGAAGCCCGCCTCAAGCAAGAGCGCGAGCATGCTGAGCAGGTCCTCGCCCGCCTCGAAACCGTGACCATCGCGATCCCGGTCAAGACTGGCGAAGGTGGCAAGATGTTTGGCTCGGTTACTTCGCAGGACCTCGTTGACCGCCTCAAGGAAGACGGCATCGAAGTTGAGCGCAAGCAGCTCAACCTCCACACGCCGGTCAAGACCCTCGGCAAGCACACGACCAAGGTAAAGCTCCACCCGGAGATCACCTACGAGCTCGAGTGGGAAGTTGTTTCGGAAAACCCGATCGAAGAGACCGTCGAGGAAGCCGAAGGCGAAGAAGCCAAGGCCGACGCCTAAGTCTTGGCGTTACAAGATTTTCCCTAAAGCCGTCCGATATCATCGGGCGGCTTTTTTTTGTTGGGCAAAAGAAAAATACTCTAATGCAAAGTTCTTGCATTAGCTTGGCAGTGGGCGCATACATTTTTGCTTGTTATGAGCCTTTCGGTAAGTCCTGTTTCGCCATCCTTCACCACCGTGTTGCGTGATGCCTTCTGGGCAAATGGAGACCGCTTGGGAGTGATTGCATCGACATTGTGTGCGGTTCATTGTGCGGTAACTCCGGTGTTGGTATTGACGCTCCCGGCGTTGGGAAATTGGTGGGCGCATCCGGCAGCGCACTGGGTTGCGGCATTGTTCGTTGCGCCCTTGGCGCTGGTTATGCTGTATTCCGGTTTTCGCAAACACCGTCGCCGGTGGATCATTGCGTCGGGTATGCTCGGTATCTGTCTGGTGTTGCTGGGCGCGGCCGCACCGTCGTTGAGTTCACTGAGTGGTGGCGAGGATGTCGATTCGGCGGTAGGGGGTGGCGTTGCTTGCGCCGATGCTTGTTGTCCTTCGGTGGAGTCACTCGCCTCGGGAGAGGGTTTTAGCCTTTCCGCGGCAAGCGCATTCACTGCCTTGGGTGGAGTGTTGTTGGTTGTCGCTCATTTGGGCAACCGTTGCCGATGCAAGTCTTGTGGCTCCAGGTAGTGTTTGGGGATTTGGAGCACTTTTGTTTTAAATTGGCCGATCAGGCCACAGTGATTTTGCCTGTCCAGCAAGGCGGTTTAAGTGTAGCAGGCCAGCCCGCTCAATCGGCTCCGCCTTGCGCTGCATTCATTTTCCCACACGCACCTGAACGGGCAATTTAAAGTGAAACTGCTCTAAAATGCAGCTGGTGGGTGAGAAAATCGAAACAGCGCCTCACTGCTGATACCGAAATTCGCCGCTGAATAAATCCGTCGACTCATCCAACTCGACTTTGCCGCCGTTGATGAACTGGGCCTCCTGGGCAACGAGTTGCTGATAGAGTTCGGGGCGGCGGTCTTTGAGGTAATGATAGGCAGGGGCGGGGTGGGTGCGGCCGTAGTAGGCCGGGACGCAGTCTGCGATGAGCAAGGTGTCCTGTTCCTGGTGCGCGGCGACGAGGATTTCGCCATGCGGGGAGCAGACCATGGAGTTGCCCCGGTAGTGCCAAGCGTCGCCGTCGCGCATTTCGTAGCCACAGCGGTTGGAGTAGGCGAAGAAGAGATTGTTCGAATAGGCGTGCGCGGGGAACTGCATGTGGGCGACATCGGGGTAGGGCACGTCACTCATGCGGCCGTCCGGCAAACGGTAATAGGTGTCCGCTGCCGTTGGGCCGACGACCAACTTTGCCCCTTTGAGCGCGAGGATGCGTACCAATTCGGGAAACTCACACTCGTAGCAATTGATTGTGCCGACCGGGAAATCGTGGATGCGGTGGACTGGGAAATCGCTTTCGCCGACGTCCCAGTTGTCGCGCTCCTGCTGGCCGTAAAGGTGGGTTTTGTGGTAGCTGTCGAGGAGTTCGCCCTGCTCGTTGATGACGGCAATCGCATCGTAAAAATAGGCACGGTCTTCGCGGTCCACGCGCTCGCCGTAGGAGACGACGATCCCCATGTTGGCTGCCTTGGCGATCTCGCGGCAACGTGTGATGCTGGGGCCATCGCAGGTTTCGGCAGTGGCGTGGGCGGACTCCGGGTTGTGCGTATAACCTTGGATGTAGAGTTCGGGGAAAACGATCAGTTGCGCCCCGTGCTCCTTGGCCTTGGCGACAGCGGTTTCCAGGCGGTCGAGATTGGCCTCAGTCGCACCGGGGCCACAAACGCCTTGGGCCTGATAGACGGCGAGCCGAATGCCGGCCCCGCGTGGTGGGAGTTCGTCGTAAACTGCACTGCGGATCTGCAGTTTGCGATAGGAGGCTTCGACAACCGCGTTGTGTTGCGGTGTGCCGTCGGCGACAAGTTCGTGGCGGGACATGGCGTGGTGCGTGGTTCGAGATTCGAGATGCGGAAACCCTTTAAAAAACTCTGTGTGCTCTGTGTCTCTGTGACAAATTCTCCTATGTCACACTAGCTCAGGCGCAGTTTCGGGTTAATCATAGCCTGGGTTAGTTCAGCGATGAGGTTCAAAAGAATCAGGAGGGTGGCATAAAAAAGCGCGCAGCCGATGACGAGTGTTTCGTCGCGGTTAATGGCCGCCTCGACGAAGAACCGGCCCAAGCCTGGCACGCGGAAAATGGTTTCCACGACGAACGAACCGCTGACCAGCCCCGCCGCCGCTGGCCCGAGGTAGCTCAGCACGGGTAGGATGCCGTTGCGCAGGCCATGGACGCCATATACGCGCCAGCCGGAGACGCCTTTCGCCCGGGCCGTGCGGATGTAGTCCTGCGTGCGGACCTCCAGCATGCTGGCGCGGGTGAGCCGCGCGATGAAGGCCGCGTAGAATAGGCCGAGCGTCAGCGCCGGGAGCACGCGGTCACTCGGCACGAACCAGCCCGAGACGTTGAACCAGCCCATTTGCAGGGCGAAAAATGCAATCAGCAGCGGCCCGAGGACAAAAGTCGGCAGGCAAATGCCGAGCATCGCCAGGCTCATGGGGACGTGGTCCATGGCGGAATGCGGGCGGTAGGCGGCGAACACGCCCACGGTAACGCCTATGCCGATGGCGATTAGTAGCGCGTAAAAGCCCAGCTCCAGTGATACTTTGATCTTGGGCCCCATCAGTTCCGAAACACGCCAGCCTTCGTATTTGCGCGACATGCCAAGATCGCCTTGAAGCAGGCCTGCGCGTTCGCCATTGGGGCTGGGGACCAGGCCGAGAAAGCGTACGTATTGGGTCCACAAGGGCGCATCGAACCCATATTGCGCGGCAATGGCTTCGCGCACATGCGCGGGCATCGGCTTCTCCTGGTCAAACGAATTGCCGGGGGCCAGCCGCATCATGAAAAACGCCATCGTCGCGAGTATCAGCAGCACTGGAATCGTTTCCAGCAGGCGCTTGAGGATCAGCTTGCCCATTGGAGGAAACACTAGGGGAACTTTCCTTCGTCAGGCCAGAATGAAAGCAGAGGGCTCGCTGGAATCCGCGCTTTGGTTCATCCCTATCCCATCGCGATCCCTATCCCCATCGCTATCGGAATCGCTATCGCCATCGAAAATTCGGCACCGTTAGGGGGCTTGGCCTCAAGCCTCCGCCCCGTCTGGCTTGAATCGTTTCACAAAAAAGCCCCGCCTTATCCGGCGGGGCTTTGTGCTATAAATCAAACTACCGAGAGCGCTAAAAGTCTCCGATCCAACGGGACGTTGGCCGATCCGGCGGGACGTTGGTTAGAGGGACTTGGCTGCTTCGACGACGGCCTTGGGCGTCATGCCGAGTTCTTCCATAACGGTGTCACCCGGGGCGGAGATGCCGAAGCGGTCGATGCCGAGGCGCTTGCCTTCGTTGCCGACGTATTTCCACCAGGGCATTGTGATGCCGGCTTCGATGGAGATGCGTTTCTGGCAGGATGCGGGCAGGACAGATTCCTTGTATTCGTCGGACTGGGCGTCGAAGAGCTCCATCGAAGGCATGGAGACCACGCGGACCTTGATCGACTCACCACCGGTGGATACGTGGACGCCTTCGCCGAAGTGTGTGGCGGGCAGCGTTTCCAGCTCCTTGGCGGCTTCGATGCAGTGTTGAACTTCGCTGCCAGTGCCGATGAGGATGATGTCCGGGCCGTCTTCGCCGGCTTCCTTCTTGGCGATGTAGGCACCCTTGAGCGTTCCGGCGCGGCGGTCGGCCACGCAGACGTCGCTCATGAACGGTAGGTTCTGGCGGGAAAGGATCAGCGCGGTTGGGCCATCGGCGCGCTCTACGGCGTGGGCCCAGGCAGCGGCGGTTTCTTCGCCGTCAGCCGGACGCAGGACGTGGAGATTCGGAATGGCGCGGCAAGCGGTCAGCGTTTCAACCGGTTCGTGGGTCGGGCCGTCTTCGCCAACGCCTACGCTGTCGTGCGTCCAGATGTAGACGACAGGCAGCTTGGCCAATGCGGCGAGGCGGACGCTCGGGCGCATGTAGTCGGAGAAGGTGAAGAACGTCGCGCCGGAGGTCTTGAAGACGCCGTCGTAGGCGATGCCGTTCATGATGGCACCCATGCCGTGCTCGCGAATGCCGTAGTGGAAGTTACGGCCCGCAAAGTTGTCCGTGTCGAAGTCACCGACGCCGTCGATGTAATTCTTGGTCGAGCCGTGAAGGTCAGCTGAGCCGGAGATGATCAGCTTGGAGTGTTTGGCGATCTCGTTGAGGATCTTGCCACCGGTTGCGCGGGTGGCGGCAGGCTTGGAGTCGTCCAGCGGCTCAATCTTGGCGAGGATTTCCTCTGCGGTCATGTGCTCGTGGTTGATGCCCTTTTCGAGCAGAGCAGCTTGCTCAGGGACGCTGGTCGTCCACTTCTTGTATTTTTCTTCCCAAGCCTGGTAGGCTTTCACGCGCTCAGCCTTGAGCTGCTCGAAGTATGCCTTGGTTTCATC
>JBNNDZ010000360.1:0-4117 GCA_050285865.1 Puniceicoccales bacterium | reverse complement strand
GTAGAATTCCTTGTATTGCTCCTCGGTGATCTCGCCCTTGTCCTTGAGCCAGATTGCTTGCTGGGTGTTCAGCTTCTCGCCGTTGACGTTGATCGGGAACTCAATGTAGGACGAGTAACGCTCCAGAATGCCCTTGAGGCGGTATTCCTGCGCGAACTCCTTGGCTTCATCCTTGAGGTAAATGACGATCTTCGTGCCGCGACGAACGCCTTCGGCCTCCTCGATGGTGTAGCTGCCAGCGCCTTCACTGGTCCAGCACCAGCCGGTTCCTTCGCTCTGCCAGTTGCGGGAGTAAACCTTGACCTCCTTGGCCGCCATGAAGACCGAGTAGAAACCAACGCCGAACTGACCGATGAGGGACTCGTTGGCACCGCCGGATTCTTTAACCGCCTGCAGGAACGCCTTCGTACCGGAGTGGGCGATGGTGCCGAGATTTTCCACGAGGTCATCGCGCGTCATGCCGATACCATAGTCCTGGATCGTGATGGTGTTCGCGGTTTCGTCGGTGGTGAGATTGACTTCCAGGGCGAGGTTGTCGTCGTGGATGTTCTTCTCGGTCAGTTGCAGGTGACGCAGCTTTTCGAGCGCGTCGGATGCGTTGGACACCAACTCGCGGATAAAGATTTCCTTGTCGGTGTAGAGGGAGTGGATGACGATATCCAGCACCTGCTTGACTTCGGCCTGGAATTCGTGGGTTTCGGGCGCGGTTGTGCTCATGATGTTTCGTTGAACTGAGTTTACTGTTGAAAAAATGGTAAACCCGGCAATTGAGCGAATTGCCGGGTCGGGTTCAAGCCGTTTTATGCGGTGGGGTGTCACTCGGGGATGCTTTGCGCTCAACAAAAGCGTATTTTATCCAATGGCTCCGATCTCCCATCCCCCACTTTAATCGTCATCGGAATGATCATCCTCATCGCTATCGGAATCGCCATCGCTATCGAAACCCAGCACGCGAGCTCGATAGCGATGGCGATAACGATGGGGCCGGGCTGGGGGGAGCGCGTTCTCTCCTGCCTTCACTCACTCAGGTCAAACCACAGGAATTCACTCGATTCCACGACTGCGACGCTGCCAGTCTGATCTGAATTGATCACCAGGGCATCGCCTGGTGTGAGGCGTTGACCGTCAACTTCGACCACGCCCTTGGTTACGTGGAGATAGCCCTGTGAGCGGTTCTGCGGCAAGGTGATGGTCGCACCGGCTGAGGCGAATGCACGGTACAGTTCGGCATCGGCCCGCCAGCGAATGGGCGAGTCCTGATCGCCCGAAGCGACCAATTGCAGGCCATCGTTGACCGGGATATCCTTTACGTCCGCCTGGGAGTAGGTGGGGACGGCACCGGTTTCATTGGGCAGGAGCCAGATTTGGAGGAAATGCGCGGCCTCGTCGGGCGAGGGATTAAACTCGCTGTGCGTCACGCCGCGTCCTGCGCTCATGTATTGAAACTGACCAGCGCGGATAACACTGCCGTTGCCCATGCTGTCCCGGTGCTCCAGGGCACCCGACAGCGCGTAGCTGATAATTTCTGCGTCCCGATGCGGGTGTGCACCAAAGCCCTTTCCCGGTGCGACCCGGTCGTCATTTAGCACGCGAAGAGGTCCAACACGAGTGCGGCCGGGATCGTAATAACCGCCAAACGAAAAGCTATGGTGGCTATCGAGCCAGTCGATTTCAGTGCGGCCCCGCGAACCAGCGGAGCGGAGGTTGCTGTGGGTTGTATTCATGGCGAGAATTAACTCGATTTTATCTCGACGTCAAGATACCTGAGCCGATTTTTAATGATATCTGTGTAAAAGCCGGGTGTCAGTTGGCTAAATTTAGGCAGGTAAGATTGGTTAATGAGCAGCGGTTGCGTTGCTGTTAAGTCAATCGCAGTCCGGCAGTTCCAGATCGGCTTTTGAGTATCTAAGTCAGCTTTAAACCGGGTATCAGTCAGCGCTTTGAGGCTCTGGCATGAGTTGGATTCATTGATTGGGTGAATTTGACCAAGGCAGATTGCTGGACCGCAGTTTCTGGGCTTTTGGCGAAGCGTGAATGGCGTTCATGGAAATTGGCATGGCGGGTGCTCACTTGCGTGCCTTCTCAGAAACTCCGTTACCAATCGGACCATTCTTAAACCAACAAACTATACAATGATCATGAAACTCAGACTCCTAAAACTCCTGATGCTCGCGCTCGGGCTCGCTTTTTTTGGCGGGACGATCGCATCTGCTCAGGAAGAAGTTGTTGAAGCTGTTGTAGAAGCTACGACCGCCGCCGAGCCCGATGAGGACTATTTGGCGTTGGTCGAAACCTACGGGGTTACCTTCGACTTTTTCACGATTAGTAACCTGTGGACTTTGATTGCTGCCGGGCTCGTCTTCCTGATGCACCTTGGCTTCGCAACACTGGAGTCCGGCCTGTCGCAGTCGAAGAATACGGTGAACGTCCTGTTCAAGAACGTATTCATCATCTGCATGGGCATCATCACCTATCTGGTATGGGGATTCAACGCGATGTATCCGGGCTTCGATGGCTCAGGCTTCTTCGCGATGGGCTCACCCGTTACCGCGGCAGACTATGGTAACACCGGTTTTGAATACGGTGGCACCGGCCTTTGCATGACCGGTTGGACGGACTTCATCTTCCAGGCGATGTTTGCTGCGACTGCCGCAACGATCGTTTCCGGTGCGGTTGCTGAGCGCGTCAAGCTCTCGAGCTTCATGATCTTCGCTACGCTGCTCGTTATGTTCGCTTACCCAATGTCCGGTTCCTGGAAGTGGGGCGGTGGCTGGCTCGACGGCATGGGCTTCTATGACTTCGCTGGCTCCTCGATCGTTCACGCTTTCGGTGGCTTTGCTGCTCTGGCCTGCGTCCTCCTGCTTGGTGCACGTAAGGGTAAGTATCTCGACAACGGTAAGATTCGTCCGATCCTCGGCCACTCGATGCCGCTTGCAACAATCGGTGTCTTCCTGCTCTTCCTGGGCTGGTTCGGATTTAACGGTGGTTCGGTCCTCTCGGCTAATCCGGAAGGCGTCTCCTACGTGTTCGTAACGACTGCGGTTGCTGCTGCTGCCGGTGGTTTGGCTGCGATCTTCGTATCATGGGTAATGCTCAAGAAGCCGGACCTCTCCATGGCCCTCAACGGTATCTTGGCCGGTCTGGTTGGTATCACCGCTGGTGCTGACTCCGTTACGCTTTATTCCTCGCTGATCATCGGTCTGATTGCTGGTGCCATCGTGGTCTTCTCCATCCTGTTCTTCGACAAGATTAAGATCGACGACCCGGTTGGTGCGATTTCGGTCCACGGTATCTGCGGTATCTGGGGCACGATTGCGGTTGGCCTGCCGTTCTTCAACGGTGGTAACGAAGACCTCAGCTTCGTCACTCAGGTTATCGGCACGCTCGCTTACTCTGCGTTTGCCTTCATCTTCTCGATCGTCGTCTTCGGCATCCTCAAGGCTGTCATGGGTATCCGCGTGAGCGAAGAAGAAGAAGCCGAAGGTCTCGACGTCGGCGAACACGGTCAGGAAGCATATCCTTACTTCCAGGCTGACACCAAGTAATGGTGCGAGTCTTCACTTGAATCATTGCCAAGCAACCGATAATCAATAATACGAAACATTTATGAAACTCGTTAAAGCCATTATCAAGCCCTTCAAACTTGAAGAAGTGAAGGAAGCACTCTCAGAAATCGGCATCGAAGGTATGACCGTGACTGAGGTGAAGGGTTTCGGACGCCAAAAGGGCCACACCGAAATCTATCGCGGCAGCGAATACACCGTGGACTTCCTCCCGAAGGTCATGGTGGACATCGCCGTTCCGTCGGACATCGCAGAAAAGACGGTTGAAACCATCGCCAAGGCTGCCAAGACCGGCAAGATTGGTGACGGTAAGATCTTCGTCATTCCGATCGAAGAATCCGTTCGCATCCGCACCGACGAAAAGGGCGAAGGCGCTATCTAAGGCCTACCTTAGACCAAGCATTAGTTTAATCGAATCCCGCTGGTTCATCGCCAGCGGGATTTTTTGTCCGCAAATTGTATTTTGCCCTAACCGGACAAAAGAGATTGGCAAATGCCGCGTTACCAACAAGATCAGCTGAGAACATGGCTGAAAGTCAGGCTACAGCTACCTT
>JBNNDZ010000359.1:0-3578 GCA_050285865.1 Puniceicoccales bacterium | reverse complement strand
GAAGGCAAAACGGCGGCCCCGGCACCGCCCCCGGATTTCGAGATGCCCGCCGGAACGCCGCAGGATTACCGCGAGTATTTAAACGTCATGTATGACTTGCTGGCGTTGTCGTTTCAGACGGATATGACGCGTGTCGGGACCTTCCTGCCTGCGCATGATGGCAGTAACCAGAAGTTCCCCGAGATCGATGTCCGCAGTGGCCACCACCACATTTCTCATCACAAGGGCGAAGGTGAGCTGATCGAGCAGATCAAGAAAATCGACCACTTTTACGTCGAAGCCTACGCGCGTTTCCTCCAACGCCTTGCGAATACCCCCGACGGCGAACACGGCTCCCTGTTGGACAATTGCATGATCGTCTACGGCAGCGGCATCCGTGATGGTAACCGCCACGACCACACAAACCTGCCGGTTCTGTTGGCGGGTAAAGGCGGGGGCGACATCAAGGGCGGCGACCACATCGACGCCGGTGGCCGTCCCATGTGCGACCTCTCCGTCGATCTGGCCAATCGCATGGGCGTGCAACTCGGTGCCTTCGGTGACAGCACTGGCCGCCTGAGCCGGGTTTAAACGGTCACGAATCGCGTCGCTCATCGTTCCTTTTGCATTGCCTGGGCACCCGCCGCAATCGTGCTTCTTAACATCAGGTTGATCGAGTTCTCCCGGCTTGATGAAAGGGATCCGGCTACAGGTGGGGGCTACCTCTCGCAAGGTGAAACAGCCTTTCAGGCTGGCAGAGAATGCAACGAATTTAGCTGACACTTCTTAGCGGCGGCCCATGCGTGAATGCACATCACGTGGCGTATTCCCGGTTGTGCCCGCGTTGTCGGTGTTCCAGCCTTCGGCATCCCGGACGGCTTCCGGCGATTGTTTTTGAAAGAAGTCGTTGAACACGCTGGGTGGTTGCGGCTGGTCGACACCGGCCGAGGTGATGCTCGGCACGCCACTGGCGGTGTGGATGACTTCCGGCGTGATGTAGGCAATCAGGTTGCGCTTCTCCTGTTCGCTGCGTTCATTCTTAAAGAGTTCGCCGAGCAGGGGGATCTCGCTGAGGCCGGGCACGGACGTGCCGTCGGTGCGGTCGCGGTTTTCCGTTAGCCCGCCAATGGCCAGCGTATAGCCATCGGGCACGACGACCGAGTAGTCGTAGTTGCGGCTCGCGATGACGGGAAAATCCGACCCGCGAATGTTCTTGTTGTCGATCTGGTTCGACACCACGAGCGAGATCGTCAGGCGCACGCTTTCTTCATTCGTGCCACCAAAGGCACCTTCCATGATGGTCGGGAAGATGTTGATGATCGTGCCGATCTCGATGTAAACCACGTTCGTCGAAATGGTCGATGTCGCCGAGGAAATCGCCTGCGTGTTACCTTGTTCGATGGGCACGAGGGTGACGGTTTGCAGCGAGACGGGCTTGTTGTTGCGCGTCACAACGACGGGCTCCTGCAAGATGGCCGTGTCGCGGTCGGTGTTGAGGAAGTTCAATTGCCAACTGAGATCATCGACGGAGATCAACGCGTTTTGCGGCCACGGATTCGTGATCGGGTTGTTCAAGTTGTAAGGGCCAAATTCAAGATTGGACGCGGTGACGTTTGCACCGGAGACACCAGCCCAGTCTATGCCCAGATCGGTGATCGGGTTGAGGTTCGTTTCGACGAATCGCGTTGTAATGCGGATCAGCTTCTGCGGCTGGTCAAGGCTTTCAAGGTAGGCCCGGATGTAGTCGTGGTGCTGGCGCGCGGCGATGACCAGCAGCGCATTGCTGTCGGGCAGGTAGAAGACTTGTCCCTGCGCTCCACCGCCGCTGGCTTGTGCCGGGAAGTTGTCGAGGTTCTCCAGCGCGCGTTCCGCATTGAGTGCGCGCACACCGGTCACGGGAATGCTAAGGATTTTCTCAATGGTCTCAGTGATTGGTTTGTAGCTGATTTCAAATGCGTCGCTGGCCGACGTCGCCGCTTGTCCATCGGCTCCGGGCCGGTTGCGACCGCTGCCGTAGTAATTGCCGTAATCGCCCAGGGCCACGTCGAGCACCGGTGGGATCGATTTGATGGTGTCGAGATTGTGATGTTTGAGCGTGTAGGTTTTAGAAATGAGTTCCGCCGGGTTGACCGCGTAAAACTCCCATAGGCCGTCGTCGTAACGCATTTCCACGCCGTATTCGTTAGTCAGGATTTTTAGCACACGAAACGGATTGGCGCGCACACTCATGGTCACCGTACGCTCGGTGTCGAGTCCGTTGCCAGGCACGATGAGGAAATTCATTTCGCAGGCCGAAGCCAGCAGGGAAAGCGCGGTG
The DNA here is from genome assembly GCA_050285865.1 of Puniceicoccales bacterium. Classification (GTDB taxonomy): domain Bacteria; phylum Verrucomicrobiota; class Verrucomicrobiia; order Opitutales; family Cerasicoccaceae; genus Cerasicoccus. The sequence goes on along the minus strand of JBNNDZ010000359.1, from coordinate 1,282 downwards.
GGGAGCGGTAACTCGCGCATGGGCAGGTCAGTCGCGAGCAGGGCACGCAAACGCGCTAGCTCAATTTCTTCGTCACTGAGAATCGTCTCGTTAGGCACCAGCGTCATGGTTTGTTCCGCGCCGTCGGGGGCGATTAAGTGAACTTCTAGCCCGGGCTCCGCCCCGCGCAAAGCGGCGACGCCAAGTGCGAATAACGCAAGCATCGGCACGACACAGGAACGGAATTCGGCGAATGCGAATCGGTGAAACATAAACTTAATCGGATGGGAAAAGATGCAGGTCGCGCGTCCAGTTGGTCGCCAGAAATTGTGCTTCTTCAAGTGGGATGACGCCGCGTCCGGCGAGGCTCAGCGCGGCTTGGAAGAGTGTGCGACCGCCGCGTTGCGAGGCCAGCTTTCGCAACTGTGATTCCGGTAACTCCGTGGCAATGGCATCGCGCAGATCGGGGTCGATGGGCACGAGTTCCATAACCGCGCGGCGTCCGCTCACCCCGGCACCATCGCAGGCCGCGCAACCTTGCGGCCGGTAAAGCACATCGCCCAACTCCACGTCTTCATCGTGAAATAGTGCACGAACATCGTCACTCACTTTAACCGGGTGCTTGCAGTTCTCGCAGAGGACTTTTACCAGGCGTTGGGCTTGCAGCAGGAGCAGCGAGGACTCGATTTGCTGGATCGGCACATTGAATTGACGCAGGCGCCGAACGGACTCCAGCGCGGTGTTGGTGTGCAGGGTTGAGAAAACCAGGTGGCCGGTCATCGCGGCTTCCGCGGCAATGAGCGCTGACTCGCGGTCACGCATTTCGCCGAGCAAAATCACATCGGGGTCCTGCCGCAGCACGGAACGCATGATGCGGGCAAAGTCCACCCCGCGGGCGCGATCAACCGCCGTCTGATTCACGCCTTCCAACTCGATTTCAATCGGTTCTTCAATCGTTTGGATGTTGAGCGTCGGCCGGTTGATTTCCGCGAGACAGGCGTAAAGCGTTGTCGTTTTGCCGGAGCCCGTAGGACCCGTAACGAGCACGAGTCCTTGCTTCTGCTGGGAGGCGCGCAGGAGGACGCCATGGTCGCGGGCTTCCAGTTTTAAATCGTTGAGCCGCGTCGCCCGCACACCGCCTCCAAGCAGGCGCAGCACCAGCTTTTGAAACGCGCCTGCACGGTGATTGCGGATCGGTATTGCGGAGGCTCGCAACTGCATCATTTCGCCGTCGAGCAGCACGGAAAACATACCGTCCTGCGTGTCGAAATGGTTGAGTTGCAGGTTCGCCAAGCCCTTGCCC
>JBNNDZ010000358.1:0-4129 GCA_050285865.1 Puniceicoccales bacterium | reverse complement strand
GTGGGATCAGAATATATAAACTGCCCATTACGCATCTGCCCATCTTGTAAAGGTAGCCGCTGGCTTCGGTGGTGAGGGTCAGCTTGTGACCGCGGCGCGTCACTTCCAACATGCGCAGATCTTTGACCGGATTGTCCTCCGAGCCGTCGCCCCGGTTTGCGCCAAAGGCGGTGAAGTCATGTTCGCCGAGGAGTCGTTTCGCGGCGTCGTTCATGAGGTCGACATCGAGCCTGCGGCGGCCCAGCTCCCAGCAATAGCGGGCATCCCAGGGGCGCGCCCAACCTTCAAACAGCAGGTAACGATATCGTTTTCCGGTCGCCGAGAAGCGGGCATGGAAATCATCTTTCGCCGATTGGACCTTGTAAACCTGAATCCCCGCTGGCAGGCCACTGCGAAACGCGCGCTCGAGCTTGTCCGCGCCGTGAGGCCAGTCCGCATCGAAGTGAAATGTCTGCGCCCGCGCGTGCACGCCGGAGTCGGTCCGTCCGCTGCCATGAATGCGCACCGGACGTTGAAAAATCTGCTCCAGCCGTCCTTCAATGAAGTCCTGCACGGTGTTGCCACCCGGTTGACTCTGCCAACCGCTCAACCCCGTGCCATCGTAAGCGCAGGTGCCCTTCCAGCGCATCATTCCGGGAGCGGGATCACGCCCGCATCGAGGTAATCCTGCAAGATGAGCGCGGCCGCCCGCGAGTCGAGATTACCACTACGGCGCTCCTGTTGCTTGGCCTTCACGGACTGCTTTTTACGCGTGTTCTTGGGCTTGGTTTGCGCCATTTGCGCTTCCGCTGCCTGCGAGGTAAGGCGCTCATCGGTGCGATGCACCGGCAGCCCAAATCGCTCTTCCAGCTTAGCAATGAAGGCGTCGACCTCCTTCGCTTTGAAGCCAACCGTGCCATCCATATTGTAGGGATAACCGACCACCAGCGCGCCGACGCGGCGACGTTTGATCTCCTCGGCAATTTGCGTAAGACGCGCTTCCGCCGTCGCCTGCACAGCGGCCGGAATTGGCACCGCCAAGCGGACGTCGTCATCCCCCGTCGAAAGCCCGATACGCTTTTCGCCGTAATCTATGCCGAGGTAGGTCATCTCAAACAAAATCCGCGTTTCATCCGCGTCAATCCGTGGCTAACAATGACTACATCAGCTTCTTCCACTCCTCGTGGTCGCCGAGTTGTTTGACGAGTTTCTTGATCTCCTGCGCCTTGTCCTTCGGGCAGACCAAGGTCGCGTCCTTGGTACGGACGACGATTAAATCGTCCACGCCGACCAGCGCCAACAAGTGGCCGTCGTTCTCGGAAAGAACGATGTTGCCCTTGCCCTGCTCAACCCAGCCAGCGCCCTTGATGACGTTTTCCGAGGCGTCCTTTTCGTGGTGACGCGCAATTGCTGGCCAGGCACCGACGTCGTCCCAATCGAAGGCAGACGGCAGCGTGACGACGTTTTTCGCCTTTTCCATGAGGGCGTAGTCGATGGAAATCTTTTCCAGCTTCGGGTATTCGCGCTCCAGCACGGAGGCGATGTCTTCCTTGGCGGCGAGCGCCTTACGGATTTCACCCAAGGCGGTGTGCAGCGTCGGCGAGTGCTCGGCAAAGGCGGCGTCAACGGTGGGAACGGTCCACAGGAACATCCCGGCGTTCCAGAAATAGTCACCCGAGCCAACGTATTGCTGGGCCGTTTCGAGGTTTGGCTTTTCGACAAAGCCCTGGACGCGGAACACCGGCAGGCCGTCGATTTCGGTCCATTGTTCACCCTTATGAACGTAGCCAAAACCGGTTGCCGGGTATTCCGGCTCGATGCCAATGGTGACGAGCACGGGCTCCTTAGCGGCGGCTTCGAAGCCTGCCGCCAGCACGCGGCGGAAGCCCTCCGCATCGTGGATCACGTGGTCGGCGGGAAGCATCGCAAAAGCGGCCTCCGGATCACGGGCGCGAACGAGCTCCATCGCCAAGCCGACTGCTGGTGCGGTATCCCGGCCCACGGGCTCGGCGACTACGTTTTCCGGCGGCAGCATCGGGCAGACCTCCACCACGGCGTCGCGTTGCTCGGCATTGGTGATGATGAGGACATTCTCCGGCGGCACGAGGCCCGTGAGACGGTTCACGGTCTGAGTAAGCATCGGCTCCTCGCCGACAATCGGCAAAAGGTGCTTGGGACGACGAAGACGGCTTTGCGGCCAGAAGCGCTCACCGCGCCCCCCAGCCATGATGACGACAAATTTCTCGGGCATGGACGGCAGCATGCTGATCACCCGCCCGAGGGCAACCCTTTCTCACGTCGCAAAAATGTGTTTTAGAGCAATCAGATACGCGATTTCACTATTCCGTGATTGCACTTCCATAAAACGCCCCCAGAGTTGGTTTACCATGTTAAAGACTGCTGCTCTACTCCTATCCCTCCTGCTTGTCTCCGCTATCTCTGCCTTCGGGCAATACCGGGAATTTACCGGCAAGGATGGGCGCACCATGATGGCCAAGCCGGTAAACGTGGTGGGTGCTCAGATTCGCATCGAGCGCGAAGACGGAATGGAGTTCAACGTCAGCCCCGAAATTTTTTCCGAAGAAGACCAGAAGTTCCTTAAACGATGGCTACTCGATTTCCTGGTCGATCAAAAGCGCCTGTTTGATATCAGCACTAAGCGTAGCCACGGCAAAAAAAAGAAAACGAAAACCGATAGCTATAGCCGGGAGTACGAAATATACCGCTGGCTTTCTGGATATCAGATCGACTTGCGCAACAAGAGCGATATCACATTCAACAACATTCGCATCGATTACGTGAAGTTTGTTTTTCGTGATGCCTCTCCTTCGATCAGCGGAGATGACGAGCATACCGAAAAAGTATCGGGCAAAATTGAGCTCCCCCTACTCCGCCCGAACGCCACGGTAGAGCTTGCCACCCATGGTGTGGAAATGGAAGAAATTGAGTATGACCTCAAGTCTGGCTGGTATACTCCAGGCAAAGTTGACACCCGTATCGAAGACAAACTCGAAGGTATTATGATGCGCATCTACGTGGACGACTACCTGGTCGCCAGTTACTCCGATCCAAGCACACTGGCGGAAAAAATTTCGTGGAAAGAAGCGAATCGCTGAGCAGCATCAATTAAAGCCTTCTCCAATCCACCCTTTCGACACGGACAAAGGAAAGCCCTTTCGCGCTTTGCAATCCGGCCGGGGCATGCTTGATTGCCGGGATGTCACTTTCCCCGGATCAGATCTCCCGTTATTCGCGTCACGTGCGCCTGCCCCAGGTCGGGCTGGATGGTCAGGAAAAGCTGGCCAATGCCAAGGTGCTGATCATCGGCCTGGGCGGTCTCGGTAGCCCGGCCTCACTCTATCTCGCTGCCGCGGGTGTGGGCACACTCGGTCTAGCCGATTTTGACACCGTCGAACCACACAACTTGCAACGCCAAATTCTCCATGGCGATGCCGACGCTGGCCGCACCAAACTGGACTCCGGTATCGACGCCTTGAGCGCCATCAACCCACATGTGACGCTCAATCGCCACCCGGAAGGCATCACCACTGACAACGCCGTGGAGCTGATCGCCCAGTACGATATCGTCGTCGATGGATCGGATAATTTCCCCACGCGCTACCTCGTCAACGACGCCGCATTCCTTGCCAAACGCCCGTTAGTTTACGGTAGCATTTTCCAGTTCGAGGGTCAGGTATCCTTGTTTGAACCGGCGGCTGGTGGACCTTGTTACCGCTGCCTGTTCCCACAAATGCCCGAACCCGGCACGGTGCCCAACTGCGAAGAAGCAGGCGTTTTCGGAGCCCTGTGCGGCGTCGTCGGTAGCTTCCAGGCGATGGAGGCGATCAAGCGCATCCTCGGCATTGGCGAGGGCTTGCTCGGACGACTGCTCGTAGTTGACGCCCTTGCCCAGCGCCAGAGCACGCTCAAGCTCAAGCCCGACCCAGACTGTCCACTTTGCGGCGCAAAGCCCGGCATTACCGAAATTCGCCCCGAAAACTACGAGTGGGCTTGCGATCCTGCCCCAACGCCCGCAGAAGAAGTCCCCATGGAAATCTCCGTTCAAGAAGCCCAACAGCAGCTCCAATCCTCCACGCCCCCCGCCCTGCTCGACGTCCGCGAAGACTTCGAGGTCGCGATCTGTCAGATC
>JBNNDZ010000357.1:0-3077 GCA_050285865.1 Puniceicoccales bacterium | reverse complement strand
ACCTGGATAAACATTCGGGTCCGGAAGAAATAACTGCCCGGCCAAGGTCAACCGATTGGCATCGTTAGGGTATCCCGGCAACTCAGCCAAGGCCGCTGTCGGAGTAGGAATGGCCTTATCAATCAGTTCAGCCGATACATCGAAATAAACTGTTTCTTCGGAAATCGCTCCGTGAGCGATATTCAAACAGCAGCCAAACAAGGCCGCAATACCCAGTTTATAGAGTCCGCAGACCATATGGTGCCGGAGGTAGGTGGATGGCTTATTTTTCATCTTAGAATCATGAAAAAGGACCATCATACTCTATCTCTTAGAACAGGCAATGTGATTATATGATACAAACCTTCATTACCGAATCCTTTACATGCTCTAGAATGCTACCTGGTGAGTTACGGAATATCGATTACCTGCGAACCGGAGCGGGGTGCGCGGATTTCCTGGTAGGACTCACGGAAGGCTGATGCGAGATCACGCCAGTCCTCGAATGTCGCAGTGGGCAAGGCGGAAATACGAACCGTGCGCCGGGCATCGTCTGCTTCTACGCCCATTGCCGCGAGCACGTAAGACGGGCCTTCCTTGCCAGTCGCACAGGCTGAGCCGGTGGACACCGCGAAGCCGCGCTGGTCGAGCAAACGCACCCAGCGCGTGTTCTCTCCCGCGGGCATACCGGCACTCACGGTGTTGGCCAGCCGCTCGGCCCCCTGCCCCCAGATGCGCACGCCGGGCAGATCGTTCAACAAGGCCTGCTCAAATGCGGTCCGCCCTTCATGCCATCGTGCCGCCACGGATGCGCGCTCAGCCTCGGCCGCTGACAACGCCGCCAGCATGCCAGCGATGGCGGGAAAGTTCTCCGTTCCTGCGCGGTGGTCATTTTCCTGAGCTCCCCCACGCTGTCCCGAAAAACCGCTGTGAAGCGCTGACACCAACAAGAACCCAGTGCCCTTGGGGCCTCCAAATTTGTGACCGGAACCGGTGACGAAATCCACCTCGCCCAAGCCATCAAGTGATTCTCGGCCGACCCACTGCGTGGCATCCACGTGCAGCGCCACGCGACGCTTCCGGCAAAGCGTCAACGCCTCGCGCCACGGTTGCTTCACGCCGGTTTCGTTGTTGGCGGTCATGAGGGAGATCAGCGTTGCGCCATCGTCAATGGCCGCTTCCAGCGACGATAGGCTTACGCGACCCTGCTCACCGACGGGAATGATTGACGCACGCTCCCCCCAGAACTGGCGGGCGTTTTCCAGGACCGCCGGATGCTCCACTGCCGAAACCGCGATACGGCTCCCGGACATGAGACGGTGCCAGTAGGCCAGCACGTCGCGGTTACCCTCGGTTGCACCGGAGTTGAATACCACGTTGTCCGCGGCGATGCCAAACAGCTCAGCCAACGTTTCACGGGCGTCTTCCAAGCGGGCGTGCACCCGGGCGGCTGACCGGTAAGGACTGGATGGATTCTGCCAGAATGCGTCCATCGCTTCCACCCACGCCGCCCTCGCCTCCGGCCGAAGCGGGGTCGTCGCGTTGGCGTCGAAATAGCGTTCCATCCTACTCGGGGATCTTGAGTTGCTGCCCGACTTTGACCGCGTGAGGGCTGGGTAGCTGATCGCGGTTGGCCTCAAAAATGTCCTGCCAGCGGGCGCTGTCGTTGTAAACTTTGGTCGCGATCCGCGAAAGCGTGTCCCCGGGAGCGACTTCGTAAATGCGCACTGACGCCGCGACTGCGGCGCGCGTCTGAGTTGGCGCTGGGGCGGGAACGGAGGTCTGACGCGGTGCGGGAGTCACGGTCCGATGCGGTGTGGCGGGCGCCTGAATACGGTCCGCATGACGCCGTGAATCAGCTTGTCCGGTGGCAAGTTGGCGCTTCAGTTCCTCGTTTTCCTGACGGACAGCCTCCAGCATTTCGAGCAGGTCGATGCGATCAATGGCGGCATCGTAAGGCTGACCGGGAAGTTGCCGGGCAAAATCTTTCTTGGCCGTTTCGATAAGCTGTTCGGCCTTTTCGGCCTCGCGGGAATCCGGCGACAATTCACGGTAACGGCGCAAGTGGTAGATGGACGCAATCGGGTCGCCCACGTGCTGTTGATACAGGATACCGACCTCCAGGTGTGACTCTGCCGCATCGGGCCGTTTTTCGATGACCTTGAGGAATGCTGCCAACGCTTCGCCGTCCCGCCCTTCGCGCAGGAGACGTTGCCCACGCTGGTAGTGTTTTTCGTCGGTCTCCGCGACAGTAGTGCCGCCAACGCCATCACACCCAACACCCCAAAGTGCGACAAAAATCATCAACCATACAAGGCAACGCTGCATGGGTTAATTTTTGCCAGACACCACCCACCCTGCGCAAGCGGAGAATGCGTCTCGTTACTAGACGCCCTCTTAAACAAGCACCTCAACCGGGGCAGGATCGCACTCTTCCTGCAGGCGTTTAATCGCTTGCGGATCACCCACCACGTAGAGCACATCGTGCGCGCCGATGATTTCATCGGGCAATGGGTTGGTGATGCGGTTTTCGCCCCGCTGGATGCCCACGACGTTAACGCCGTGATTTTGGCGCAGATCCGCGCTGGCCAGGGTTTCGTCCACCAGCAGGGCCTCGCGTGAAATGTAGATTTTCTCGATTTTCAAGCTGGGCGCGGCGTGGGAAATAATGGGCGAATCCCCCGCCTCGGTTAGTAATTTTTCGGCATTCTCCGTCTGGAGCGCACTGCCGAACACATACCAATGGTCGCCGGGGAAAATAATTTCATCCGGGTCAATCGCGTAGAGCACCTGACCATCACGGGCGAGCGCTACCACGCTGGCCCCGGTTTGCGGGCGCAGGGTCGTTTCCTTGAGCATTTTGCCACAGACGCGCGCGCCGGGCGGAATGGTGATTTCGCGCACCGTCACCGGCCAGGGATAGCGGTTTTCAATTTCCGACAAAGTATTCGCCCGGCGTTCGGCCTCCTCGTTGACCACGCGTTGGTTGAAGCTCTCCATGAAGAGGTATTCCAGTTGGCTGTTGAAGCGGATAATGCGTTTCCAGAAGAAGGTCGCTGCTCCGACAACGAGCACCAGCAAGGCCGCGAGGGCCACAC
>JBNNDZ010000356.1:0-5713 GCA_050285865.1 Puniceicoccales bacterium | reverse complement strand
ACCAGCGACACCGGCCGATGTCACGGGAAACGCGAGGCAAACAGCTTAATACGCAAACTATCGTTGCCGCTGCACATGGCGGGACTGCAGCCCGGTGGGTGATGTGAAAGCGAGAAATTAACGCCGCATTACCGCGAATATGATTAAGGTTTCAGAACGGCAGGGTAGCCGGATTTTGATAAAAAGCTACACTTCGGATTTCTCGTCTGGTTGCGCGTTGCGTAGCCGAAACCTCAATACCCACCCACTATGAGAAATCCCCTGCTTGATTTGCGGCAGAGCCTGTCCTTTGGGCTGACCGCTGGCGCGCTTTGCGTGGCCTCCACCTACGCGAATCCCCCTGCGAACTACGAACTGGTTTTCGAGGATGAGTTCGACGGCACTTCGCTCGATCTCGCCAATTGGCGCATTGATGAAGGCCCCCGTAAAGATGCGGTTAACGTCGCCGACTCACTCGAAGTCTCCAACGGCGAACTGACCATCACCACTTGGACGGAAGACAATCAGCCCGGCATCGTGGATGATGTTCACCACACCGGACTCATCACGACGAACAACCGCATCCTGCATCCATTTGGATACTACGAAGCGCGTATTCGTTTTGATCAGGGTGCCCCCGGCGCATGGCATGCATTCTGGTTGATGCCCGGTGGCAGCACGCCAATTTTCGGGACGCCCGATGCGGAAACCGGTGCCGAGATCGACATCGTCGAATACCGCCACATGCGTAAGCACAACCTGGACCTAACCGGAGACATGCACTGTGCGCTGCATTGGAATGGCTACTATGGTGGACATCAAAAGGACGGCACCAACCCCGACCCGCAACCGCTTGGGGGAGCGTCGCTGATGGATGGGCAATTCCACACCTACGCCGTTCTCTGGACGCCGACCAAGTATGAGTTTTACTTTGACGGCACCAAGGTTTGGGAAACCTCAAACGGGCTTTCTTTCGCCTATTCCAACATCATCTTGAGTTCCGAGGTTGCGGATAATTTCAACTGGGCCGGTAACACGCCGGAGGACGGATATGGTGCCAAGGGTGCGAGCACGAACCCGAAGTTTACCATCGATTACGTGCGCATTTACAATTTGCGGGACAGCGCTTCCGGGCAGGCCGCATTTGACAACACGACGATCCCCGGCGTCATCGAGGCCGAGCATTTCGACGAAGGCGGAAAGGGGATTGCCTATTACGACAAGACCGACAGTGGCCCCGGTAATAACACCGCATATCGTGCGGGCGAAGATGTCGACATCGATGCGAGCGCCGCAGCCAGCAACGGCTACCATGTGACAGATCCCAGCGTAAATGAGTGGCTCGAATACACCTTGTCGACGAGCCAGCCGGGCTATTACAGCGCCTCGGTGGATGTGGCCCGACTCAAGGATATCAGCGACAATGCGGACAACGGCATGATGCTGTTCTACGCCAACGGCGAAGAGCTCGGAGCAAACCGCACGGATGATACCGGTGGATGGACGAACTTTGCAACGCAAAGTATTCCTTCATTCCTATATGTTGAGGATGGCGACACCTTTACGGTGCGCTTCGAGAACAACCGCGCGATCAATTTCGACGCGATTAATTTCACCTATCTTGGAACCAAAGCAGATGCGCGCGAAGGTGAGTCTGCCACGCTCAGCGGCCCCAGTATCATTGGTTCCAGCCTTTGCTCCGGCAGTGAATTTATTTCCGGCTTTGGCTCCACGAGCACGGTCCACACGGCGCAGTTTGACGATGTAGATGGCTTTACGGATGGAGGCGATGTCACCATGACACTTCGCTACAGTTGGTATCAATCGAACCCGAACAAGTCCACTGGCGTGAAGGTAAAAGTCAACGGCAGCTACTTACAGGACGGCGGTAGTGATTTGTTGATTCCCTTTACTAACACCGGCAGTTGGAACCACTTTGCGAACATCAGCTTGACGCTGCCCAATATGAATTCCGGGGCCAGCAACTCGGTCGTTTTGGAGTCGGACACGGTCAGCAATCAGAGTGTGCGTATCGATGCGGTCATTTTCACGCGGGATGAAGCGCTGCCGCCCAGCGGTCAAACAACGGCGATCGAGGCGGAAGACCCCAGCAACGTCATGCTTGGCAATCCGGGCAACGAGGCTTACGTGAGCACGCATGGTAATGCCTCGGGCGGGGCGTTCGTCAATGGCCTGAATAAGTCCAGTGCCGGGGTTGAGTTCCCGGCGGTCAGTGCGGGCAGTGGCCAGGCAACGATCACCATTTACTATGCGAATGGCTCAGGTGGTGCGACCAACAAAGCGCTTGAAGTAAACGGTGTCTCGCAGGACTTGACCTTCCCGGCGACGGCTTCGTGGACGGATTTCTCGGGCGCTGTCCAAGCCACCGTGACACTTACCGGCAGCGACGACATTGTTATCTATCGCAAGCATAATGACGGGAGCGATGGCGCCGCATTGCGCATCGATTACATCGTCATCGAAGCGGCTGGCTCGGTATCCATCGATGAATACACCGAAGCCGAAGGGTTGGAATTCGGGCAGGCGATTCAGGGCACGCATGCGAGTGCATCCAACGGCGCATACGTGGACCGCTTCAACAAGTCCAATTCCGGTATTATATGGACGGTCGATGCGCCCGCCGCGATGCAGGCAACGCTGACCGTGGGCTATGCGAATGGATCGGGTCTGGATTCGCTCAAGATGCTCAACGTCAATGGCTCCGATACACTCTTGAGTTTCCCCGTTACGAGCAGTTGGAACGACTACACGGGTGTGCTTCAGGTAACAGTAGACCTGCAGGCAGGCAGCAATGATATTACTCTCTGGCGCGATGGTGCGGGCATTGACTCGCTACGTGTCGATTGGCTGTCGTTGAGCAACTGACCACGCTGCATCAGAACTTTATCCTGTCCGCGAAGTGTAGCTGCTTCGCGGGCAGTTCATTTAATTGCTAGGGTAAATGGTGGCCCAGTCAGGTGAAAATTCGCTGTTGCCTCACGGCGTGAGGTGGGCTTGTACATGGCCTGATACTAACACCATGCCGTTTTACGAATTTTACTGCCCGAAAAACCACACGATTTACACGTTCTACGCTCGCAGCCTGAAGCACGCGGGAAAAGTGCCGCGTTGCCCGGATGACCCGAAGGCACCGATGCAAAAGCAGGTTTCGCGCTTTTCATTTGTGCGTGCGCTTAATCAGGAAGGCGACCCGGCGCTCGACGACGACAAGTACGATGATCCGCGCTACGAACGTGCCATCAATGAGCTCGAGCGTGAATTTCAGGGGATGAATGAGGAAAACCCTGATCCGCGCCAATTGGGTCGCTTGATGAAGCGCATGGGAGAAATTACGGGGCAGAAGCTTCCACAATCGATGATGGAAATGGCTGCCCGCCTCGAAGCCGGGGAAGACCCCGAGGCGCTTGAGCAAGAGTTTGGGGATGACTTCGATGACGATTTCGACCCCATGGCAATGGTGGACGGGGGATCGGGTAAAAAGCTTTTGCGTCGCCTCAAAGCAGGCCCTAAGCAGGATCCCGTGGTTTACGAATTCGACGACTACGTTGATTGATTCGCTCAATAATACCGCTATTCGCTACTTACGCTCATGGACGCCTACTCGAAACTCACTGCCACGCTGAAACGCATTGGCTTGCTTGACGCCGCCGCCGGTTTGCTTGGCTGGGACGAGCAAGTGAACCTGCCACCGCAGTCGGCCGGTCTCCGGGCTCAGACCAATGCCGCATTGGCGGAGGTCATTCATCAGGAGTTTTCCCGCCCGGAAATTGATGAGTGGCTCCGCGAGCTGGAGGAACAGGAACTGAGTGCCGATGCTTCCTGCGTGGTGCATGAAACCAGACGTGAATATGACCGGGCGGTGAAATTACCGGCGGATTTCGTGTGCCGCCGGACCGAGGCTGCCAGCGCAGGATATCATGCGTGGACGCAGGCACGAAAACAGAGCGATTTCGCCGCCTTCGCTCCCATGCTGGCGCAGCAACTGGATCTCGCCCGCGAGGAGGCCGGTTACCTGGGGCAGGGCGACAACCCGTATGATTACTGGATCGATCGCTTCGACCCCGGCATGTCGGCGGGTGTGTTTGCGGATTTATTTGACGAGCTTCGATCGCCATTGAAAGCGTTGGCCGAGGCCGTGCTCGCCGCCCCGGTGCAGGCCAATGTATCCATTTTCAAAGGCTTCCCGGTTGAGGCGCAGGAGAGCTTTTTACGTGAGGTTTTGGCGCGGATTGGATTCGATTTCCAGTATGGCCGCCTCGACACGGCAGTGCATCCATTCTGCGGTGGCAGCGGCTGGGACACGCGATTGACGACCCGTTTTGCGGCCGACAATCCGCTTGATTCGCTCTTTAGTGCCATTCATGAAGCGGGCCATGGCCTGTATGAACAGGGGCTTCGGGCAGGCAATCCCGATGCTTTTGGGCTGCCGCTGTCAAGTGCGGTCGGCATGGGGCTCCACGAGTCGCAGAGTCGCCTTTGGGAAAACCAGGTGGCCCGCAGCGATGCCTTCTGGGACTTCTACGAACCCCGCTACCGGGAGGCATTTGCCACGCAACTGGACGGTGTCTCGTCCGACGAATTACGCCTCGCGATCAGCGCCGTGCAGCGTCAGCCGATCCGGGTCGATGCCGATGAGGTCACTTACAACCTGCACGTGATCCTGCGTTTCGAGATCGAGCGCGCATTGTTCGCAGGTGAACTCGATGTGGCCGGTGTGCCGTCGGCATGGAATGAGCTCAGTGAAGAACTGCTTGGGCTGACACCCGATGGCTATGCGAACGGCTGCCTGCAGGATGTCCATTGGTCGGAAGGCTTTTTCGGCTATTTCCCCAGTTATGCGCTGGGTAATGTCTTGGCAGCGCAATTATGGCAGTCGGCAAACGACGCGTTGCCGAAACTTAACGCAGAAATCGCCCAAGGCTCATTCGAAAGCCTGCTTTCGTGGCTGCGTGAAAATGTCCACCGTCACGGCAAGCGTTTCGGCACACGTGAACTAGTACGCCGCGCAACCGGACAGGAGGTCAGCGCCGAGCCGTTGTTGGCTTACCTGCGTGATCGTTATGAATCACGCTACGGACTGAGCTAGTGAGTGTCAGCTAAATCTGTCAGCCTGAAAGGCTGCCTCAACGTAGCGATGGGTAGAACACCTCGTTTGTCGAATCCTTCTACATCAAGCCTGGAAGGCCTGGTCAATCTGTTGTAAACAAGCGCTTTGAGCAAGGCTTCCAGCCTTGAATGTGAATTGCATAATCCAACCGATGGGTTTCACCCATCGCTACGTTGACAAAGCCCCTTGGGCTTTTTTCTGCATCGAATTCGGCTGACCTGCACTAAACCTACTTTCCGCCGGCAAACTTAGCCCGCATGGAGCGCAAGTTTTCCGCTTCGAGAGCGTATTCAGATGCAAGTGCGCCGAGGCGATCGATGTCGGCGGTGACGTCTTCCCGGCAAGCACCATAAAGCTTGGCCAGCGACTTGGCCGAATCGGAGCCTATGGGACGGTCCCCGTCTTCATTTACATCCTGCGAAAGCTCATCTTCCACCGCGGAGAGCGCCATTGTCGTGGGGCTCATCACTTGATCGAAATACATGCCAACGTGCTCGCCGGTCAGCTTGGGATCGGGCGCGCCTTTGGTTGCCTTATCGACTGCGGCTTTGCGTTCCTTTAGCAGGCGGCCTTCCAGCGCCAAAACACAGGCGAGGTTTTCCTCTT
>JBNNDZ010000355.1:0-2805 GCA_050285865.1 Puniceicoccales bacterium | reverse complement strand
CAAAGTCGTCCACCTCCGCGGACATCGGAAGCGCCGTTGACGCGCCAACGACCTCATCCCCATCAAACACCAGCACGAACAGGCACTCCGGACAATCGAGATAAGTCTGCAAGTAGCCGCGCTCGTAGTCCAGCGTCCCCTCATACAGGTAAGGAAAATCCCGAAAAACCGTAATGCGCAACCGGGCAAGCGCGTCGCGGTAACGTGCGACCTCGGGCCCGGTGAATGTCTTGATCTCCGTCGGCATCGGGCTCCTTTTGTGGCGCGGTTCAGCCCTCGCCCAAGATTTTCATCGCCTGCTGGACATCCTTGTCACCTCGCCCGGAGAGGTTGACGACCAGTATCTGATCCTTGCGCATCTCGCCCGCCCGCTTGATCGCGTAGGCGAGCGCGTGGGTGGACTCCAACGCCGGAATAATGCCCTCGACGCGGCTCAACTTCTGGAACGCGTCCATCACATCGGCATCCGTGGCGTAGGCGTAATCAATGCGCCCCTGATCGTGGTAATACGCGTGCTCGGGGCCAATCGCGGCGTAATCGAGTCCGGCCGACACGGAATGCGTGAGCTCGATTTGGCCGTCGGGATTCTGCAAAATGAAAGTCTTGCTGCCTTGGAGGACGCCAACCTTGCCGCCTTCGAAACGCGCAGCGTGACGCCCTGGCTCGATGCCGTGACCGCCCGCTTCCACGCCCACGAGGCGCACGTCGGTGTCTTCAAGGAAATCAAAAAACAGGCCGATGCAGTTCGAGCCACCGCCCACGCAGGCAACCATTTCGTCCGGCAAGCGGCCTTCCATTTCCAAAATTTGCCGCTTGGCCTCCTCGCCAATCACCTTGTGAAAGTCCCGGACCATCATCGGATAAGGGTGCGATCCCAGCGCCGAACCAAGGATGTAATGCGTGTCCCGACAGTTCGTCACCCAGTCGCGCATGGCCTCGTTAACGGCGTCCTTGAGTGTGCGCTGGCCGGCCTCAACTCCACGCACCTCAGCACCCATCAGGCGCATACGGAAAACATTCAACGCCTGCCGCTCCATGTCGACCGCGCCCATATAAACCACGCACTCGAAGCCAAACTTCGCACAAACGGCGGCGGTTGCCACCCCGTGCTGGCCCGCACCGGTTTCCGCAATGATGCGCTTCTTGCCCATCAGCTTGGCGAGCAAAGCCTGCCCAATGCAATTGTTGACCTTGTGCGCACCGGTGTGGAGACCGTCTTCGCGCTTGAGATAAATCTTCGCACCGCCGCAAACCTCGGTCAGCCGCTCGGCAAAGTAGAGCTCCGTTGGGCGCCCGGCATACTGCTTCAGCATGAAGCGCAGCTCCTCCTGAAACGCCGGGTCCGCCTTCGCCTGCTCGTAGGCCTCGGTCAGCTCAAAGAGCGGCGTCATCAGGGTTTCTGGCACATACATGCCGCCGTAAATTCCGAAATGCCCGGTCTCATCGGGCAGCGAATTGCGGTCAAACTTCGTCGCGGGGTCGGTTGCGGTGCTCATGGCCATAATTCAACCAACCCTGCCCGCCCCCGTTTGACAAGTCGAGAGTGCGATTGCCTAGCCGAGGTCATCCAACAGACGACGCGGAATATCCATGCGCTCGTGGAGAATCGTCATTAAACCGAGATCACCGTCACCCAGCACTTTAAAATACAGGAAGTGATGCTGATAACGCACAAAATGTATACCCTTGAAACGAGGGTCGCGGTGAAAACGCCATATTTCAGGCTGATCAACAATGCTTTCTAAATGGAGCAGCAAACCACGCGTATAGAGTTCTGCCTGTTCGGCACCCCCTCGTTCCTCAGTGTAGCGCCAGACGCCTTCTAAGCGTGACTCCGCAGCCGGGTAAACCCTAACGCGCATGACGAACCGCATCATGCTTCATTCGGTCAACGAATGCTTCGACATCAATTGGGCGGTATTCGGAATCGTCTGCTTCTGCCGCGGTCTTGAGTTCATCCCAAATACCATCCAGTTGCGGATCTTCACCCCAGCGCTCCCAATCACGGCGCACGAGATCGCGGACGTATTCGTCCACTGACTGGTAAACGCCGTCAGGGCTGGCTCTCCGTTTCGCGAAGCGGGCAAGTTCGCCGGTAAGCTCGAAATGAATCACGTCAGACATGATTGCTCATTGTTGTGCAAAGCGTGCTGAAAATCAATTCCAAAGCCTTGCCTCAGGTGTGCCGTGCGGTAATGAGCGTCAAGTCGTCGAGGAGGACGCCGCCGCTGGCAAAGGACTCGACGGAGGCCACGATGTTGCGGTTGACCTCGCGGGCACTGCGCCCACAGAGCGAGCAAACCAGCGTTTCGAGGCGCTCGCCGGTGTACTCGGTGCCGCTGCGATCGGCGGCTTCGGTGACGCCATCGGTGTAGAACACGGCCGTGTCGCCCTGACGAAACGGCACCGTGCGGTCGCAGATGGCGATGTCGAAAATCTCACTTGGAGCCATGCCGATTGCCATGCCTTCGGCACCCACCATTTCCCCGTGAATGTGACCATTGTCTGGGTCACCGTGGACTAAGAGCAGGAGTTCGTGGCCCGCGCGGGCAAAGGTCAGCGTATCCTTACGCATGTCGACGACCGCGAAAATCAACGTAATGAACATATCCTGCCGCATCTCGGGCGTCATCTCGCGATTGAGCCGGCGCATGATCTCGGCCGGCGAATCAATCTGCCGGGCAAAGTGCCGCAAGTGGGTCTGGCAAATGGCCATCAACAGCGACGCCGAAACACCTTTGCCCGAGACATCCGCAATGGCCAACGCCACGCGGTCATTGCCGAGCTCAAAGACGTCGTAGAGGT
>JBNNDZ010000354.1:0-4127 GCA_050285865.1 Puniceicoccales bacterium | reverse complement strand
GGTTGCCCAGGATGGCGCGGAATCGTTCAAGCGCTGCGCGGAGATCCTCAATCTTATTGCGTGGCTCACGATGCAGGTTACGGCGGTCCACTTTCGCAAGCTGTGCTGCCATTTGCAGGAGAACTGCCTCCTCGTCGACTTCGAGCGTAAAGAGGACGATTACGCTATCGGGTACTTTCGCCAGGGTGCGCCCTGCGGCCTGAACCATAAGCGATGATTTTCCTACCGATGGGCGTGCGGCAATGATAACCAACTCATGCGATTCGATTGCACCAAAGGCTGAGTCCCATTTAACGAGCGGAATGCTTATGCGCGACGCTGGTTGCTGGCCTGCGATAAGCTGCTCCGTCCTTTGCATGACGCGGTCGATCGTGCCATCATTGGCAAAAGCTTTCTGTGCTCCGAGAACCGCATTTTCCTTGGAAATGGCATCTACGATCGCGGCAGCATCTTCCGGCGAGTCCTCGGCCATTCTGGACGCTTTCCCGATGGCTTTTATCAATCGGCGACGCTTCCAGTCTTCAATCAGGATTGAGAGGTGGCGTGAAAAATCCGCATAATGGGCTTTGTTGCCGTCGGACGTGACTTCTACCAGAACGCTGTTCAACCTGGAAAAGCCATGGCCCTGCATGGCGTCCTTGTCGCGGGTCCACAAGTCAATGAGGCCGATTTCATCGACGGAAGAGCCCTCATACTTCAAGCGCTCCAATCCAGCGAAGATAGCGCGGTTGGCATGTCCATCGAATGCGTCGGCGGTTATACCGGCGGCTATTGCTTCATTGAAGCCGCCAGGCTTGCAAATGATTTCACCCAAAATTGTGCTCTCGATACTCATGGTTCGATGATCCCGTATAGGCTGGCCAATGATCGCTCCTCGGTCTTAGGCGCTGCTGCACGTCGCCATTCGCTGCGGTCGTCATCGTCGCGCTGCTGGTTGAACCACGTTGCCGGGTGCGGAATAAATTGCCGGTCATCTTGCGGCCATGTTTCCACGGCTGCGGCATACTCTTCGACGGCGGCGAGCAGTTTACCGTGGGCGGTATCCTTCAGGCGTTTTTCGATGGCCTTCAGAGCGGCTGCTTTCCCGACTTTGCGTGGGTATCGCTCGTAGATTTCTTCTGCTGCCCGATTCGGGTTTTCCGACTTTGGGGTATTACTAATCAGTATTACTTTCTTTTCAGTATTACTTATAGTTCTGGTTTTCCCAACTGGGGGTTTTCCCAACTGGGGTTTTTCCGAATCGGGCTCTACCTGATTCAGGTTTTCCGAATCGGGGTCATGCAGCTTCCAGTGGACCTTACCGGTTGGAAGCCTCAACCGTCTCAAGTATCCGCTATGCTCTAGCTCATGTATGGCACGGTTCAGTGCATCAAAGCCATTGCTCGATTCTGTGGCCAAGCGGCGGCCAGAAAACTCCCATTGCGGCGGCTTGCTGGCTATGATCGCGTAGAGGGCCTTCGCCTGCAGGGATAGCCCACCATCGCCCAGGATCGCATTCGGAACTCGAGTGAAGCCCTTCGCGCATTGTATTTCACTTCTCATGGCACCCGCCTCTCCCACGGCGTCGCTCGATTCTGTGCACTACTACGGAGCCGGTTATTTTACGTGGCGGCTCGGCCTGTTTAGCATCGCGCTTCTTCGGCTCAATGATTCGCGGCTGCTCGATGGGTTGCGGGCGTCTACGCGGGCGGCTCCGGGCACCGATTGGGGCGGCACCCTCAAGCTGTATACGTGCCAGCTCGCGCTCTACTGCACGTTTGAGTTTACTACGCTTCATGTTGTGCGCGCTCCTTACGCGGTAGCCAAGCGGCGCCTTCGCCGTCGAGCTGGCGGTTGATGGCCAAATCTACTGAAGGTTGGCGCGGCTCCAGGCGGTCTAGGTGGCTCGCGGGCGTGAGTCCGGCGAGACGGCAGACATGAAGGAAGCGGGTTTTACGGCTCCAGGCGGAATTCATTGTGCACCTCCCGTTTTGTAGGCCATCAACGCGGTCCACGCCTCGGGCACTGGGATTCTCACACAACGGCGCCCTAATTTAACGGCGGGTATCACACCACCCTTGATTAGCTCGTCCACATACCTCAGCGAAAAGTCACCGGCATCGGCAAAACTCTGCTTTGTGACGAACCGTTTGTTTTCAATTTCATGTATCCCACCTTGTTTGCTCATGTCTGCTTTCATGGCATCATATAGGCAGACGGATGCGGTTGCGCCAAGGCCTTAAGAAAATCGAAAACCAAAGCTTACGTTTTTGGGCAAAACATCGGGAATTGCCCCTCTAACTCGTAGAAAATTTCTCGCGCTTCCTGCTTGTAAGTGGATGGGGCTCCACGCTTTTCTGCCATTGAATATAGGACCGCAACGCTAGGCATTTGGCCTGTCCCCATAAAGTAGCTTTGTGCACTTCGAAGTAGCTCAATCCGAGCCTTGTTTGCCTTGACCGGCTCACCGGCCTTAATCCTGCGATATAACAGGCGCAAAGCGGCCTTCCCAGGTATTTGTGGGCTTCCAGAATCATCTCTAAAGGGCGAGGTCACCGGCCAATCATTAATCAAACCTCGCAAAGACTGGTAATGTTTTATTAGTTCACGGCTAGGATAGTCACTATGCGTGCCGTCGCGCTCGGCCTGCCAATGCGAAATAAACATTTCGTGCCGTTCCTCGATACAAAGCCACAATGCCAAGTAGGAAAGGACATCGGCCTCATTCAGTGGCTTATCATTTTGATTCACGCTACTACCTCCCGAATATGCGGTTCGCTCGCGTTAGGGCGTATGCTCCAGAAGGCAATTGCGTCTTTCTTCCGGGTCGGGAGACTCAAGTAGGCGTTGAATACGACGTCACCCGTTGAATGCCCCAAAGCCTCGCGAAGTTGGTTGATATCCCCGTGCGCCTTGTGAAAATAGGTTGCAAAGCTGTGCCGCAAAATGTCTTGCACATCGGCAAAGCCGGCCAACCTTCGGATACACTGCCATTTTCTTTTCCATGAGGTTGGCCTGATGCTCCCTTCTCCCTTCAGTTCTGTGAGCCATGCCACGAGGTTGTCCTGCATCGGAATATTGCGGGCATTCCTAGCTTTTGCATATTTCTCGCTAATATGGATCTCTGCATCGTCAAGACTGACGTCGTCCCAGGAGAGATTACCAAGTTCCTCCATTGGGCGAACACCAGCGAAAGCGAGTATAAGCACGGCGGGCAGTGCGTCTCGGCAATCAACCCGCAAGTGTGGAGGTAACGATTCGTTCTCCCGGTGATCGGCACAAGCTTCGATGGCAGCTCGAACCTGTTCAGGAGTAGCAATCTCGACTTTACCCTCGGCAGTATCGCGCGGCTTGATCTTAAGAAAAGGGTCATCGGACAAGTATCCCTTTTCAATCCCGTAGGTGAAGGCCGGGCGAATAGTCCGGCGCGCAATATTGAACGACGCATTGCTTTTGAACTTCGATTCAAATGCCTTCTCGATCAGCTCATGCCTAAGATCACAAACCAACTTCCCGCCTAGTGAGTCCATGAGCTTATCTGCCATCTTTCCGGCGTCCGCAATGTATCGTTCGGAGAGCGGACGGCCTTTCCGAGTTCGCGTCGTCATAGAATCGAAATATTCCCTCCAGAGAGCCTTAAACGAACACGACCTAGCACGTATGTCCTGCAGCTCAACGTAGGCCTTTGCAAGCGCCGTCAGCGTGACGTCATGGCCCTTCAAAATATCGGCAGCTTGCTTTGCATCGGCGGCGAGGTTGGCAGGTATCCTTACCGCCTCACGCCCCCATTGTTGAGATAGTGTTTTCAACCTCAGAGCCTCAACGTCAGCAAGTCCCTTAGTATCGAACCAAAGACGTTGCCTTTTACCGTTCGGCGATACTGACGCGGGCACATTCAGGCGCCATTTCCCGTTCTTGGTTTTCGTAGGTTTGAGCAAAATAGGCTTGGCCATGAAAAGGACCATATTGCCCTTACTGCCCTTATTTCAAGCATAATCTTGCATCTATGCGCATTTACATGCCCCTGCAACCCGCATAAACACTAGGCATCGCCTTTACGACCACCTGACTACGTATCAGGAGGTTTGGGTTTCGACTCCCTTGCCCGGTGCCACTTTACAAAAAAATAAAACCCCTGATAATCCGGG
>JBNNDZ010000353.1:0-9175 GCA_050285865.1 Puniceicoccales bacterium | reverse complement strand
CCTGTCAACCGCGAGAGACACCGGTAGAGCGGGCCAACCGTGAACGCATCCTCCTGCGCGCCAACGGGACCGAGCCCTCCGCCCTGGACCCGCATCTCGTCACGGGTGTCTCCGAGCACAACATCATCTCCGCATTACTCGAAGGCCTCACCCGCCCTAATGCCGAAACCCTGGAACCCGAGCCCGGCGTCGCCGAATCCTGGGAAATCAGCGACGATGGCCGCGTTTACACCTTTCATCTGCGCGACAACGCCCGCTGGTCCAACGGCGACCCCGTAACGGCAGATGACTTTGTTTTCGCCTACCGCCGCATTCTTTCCCCCAAGCTGGGAGCCTATTACGCCGCCTTACTCTACCCAATTCAAAACGCCGAAGCCTACCACTTGGGCGACTTGGATGACTTCGCCCAAGTCGGCGTCAAAGCACTCGATACGCACACGCTGGAGATCACCCTGGCCGAACCCACGCCTTACCTGCTCTCCCTGATGACGCACTATACGTGGTTTCCGGTGCACCCGCCGACCATCCTCAAGCACGGCGACATCGATCAACGCGCATCCCGATGGACCCGCCCCGGGAATTACGTCGGCAACGGCCCTTTCGTCCTTAAAGAGTGGAATGTCCACGAGCTCGTCGACGTAGAACGCAACCCTGAATACTGGGACCGCGATAATCTGTGGCTCAATGGCGTCCGTTTCTTACCGATCGACAACCTCAACACCGAGGAACGCGCCTTCCGCGCCGGTCAAATTCACATGAGCTATGCGCTGCCCCTGCAAAAGGTCGACCACTACCGCGAACATCAGCCGGAAACCCTCTTCATCGCACCCTACCTCGGGGTTTATTATTACGCGATCAACGTCCGCAATCCCCCACTGAACGACGTGCGCGTCCGCCGGGCACTCGCCCTGGCGATCAACCGCGAATCGATTGCGGAAAATGTTCTCCGCGCCGGACAGCAGCCTGCATATCACTTTACTCCCCCCAAAACGGCTGGCTACACCGCCGAAGCCGGCTTACCTGTTGGCTATGAAGAAAACCTTGCCGAGGCCCGTAATCTCTTAGCGGAGGCCGGCTTTCCCAACGGTGAGGGTTTCCCCGAAATCGAGCTGCTTTATAATACCTCAGAAAGCCATAAAACCATCGCCGAAGCCGTCCAGCGCATGTGGAAAACCGAACTCGGCATCAATGCGCGACTCATCAATCAGGACTGGAAAGTTTATCTCCAATCCAGGCAGGAAGGAAATTTCGAAGTTGTGCGCGCGGGCTGGATCGCTGACTACGTGGACCCGAGTTCATTCCTCGACCTGATGGCTAGTTGGTCCGGAAACAACGTCTCAGGCTGGGCTAGCGAGGAATACGACCGACTTATCCGCGAAGCGGCTACCGCGCAGAATCGTGAGGAACGTTACGCAATTTTTAAGCAGGCCGAGTCCATCCTGATGGATGAAGTCCCAGTCATTCCGGTTTACTTTTATGTCAGCGCATACCTGATCAATCCAGCCGTCAAAGGCTGGCATCCCAACATTCTCGATAAGCACCCCTATCAGGCCATTCGGCTGGAATCAGAACCCTGACTAACACATTGCTCCGCCACTTGGAGCAATCGCTGTACTTGGTGAAAAACGATCAACGGCCCCAATGTGTCGATCAGGTTAAAAAAATGATTCTGGAATGTCATTCCAGCCTTGACCCTAGTGATTATATTTCCAACTTAGGGGGACAATTCCCTAACCGTGGTGCTCCCCTATTCGCACCATAACCCAAAATCCCCAAAAATAAATGTCGTACGTTCGTCGTCGTCACTCGGTGCATATTCACTTCAACGGATACCGCATCCGTAAAGACACGTTCTGGCGCGCAATTGGAGGTATCTCCATTTTTGCCGCTCTCGTGCTTTGCGCATCGGCTTGGACAGTCTATCGCGCTGATCCAGTTATCCAACAAGCCGCGTCCGTGCTGACGCAGAAAATGGCACCCCAACCACAATAATTTAAACCAGTCCCTGGTTTCATATACCCCCAAGAAAGTGCCTGAGTTTCCTTTGAAACGCAGGCATTTTCGTGTTTAGAGCAGGTCGTAACGCCTGATTTATGAATTCGACCCACGACTGGGGGCTATTTTGCGTTGCATCGCACCATGCCAATTGACAGGGTGGAGAATTCATTAATGCACGGATTATCCGTGGAACCGTCCTCGCATTTTTCCAACTTAGCGGTTGTATGGATCAACCTAGTCAAAATTCCCTGCGTCATGTCGCCATCATCATGGATGGCAACGGTCGTTGGGCGCGCCAACGTGGCTTTCCCCGCATTGAAGGACATCGCCGGGGCGTGGACAACGTGCGCGAAATCATCAAGGTCGCCCGCGAAGTAGAACTCGAGCACCTGACACTGTTTGCCTTCTCCGTGGAAAACTGGCAGCGCCCCTCAGACGAAATCGCTTCGCTGATGGACCTGCTGGAGCTGTTCCTCAAGCGCAACCTTAAGGACCTCCTCCGCAATGAAGTCCGCCTGAACGTCATTGGCCGCCCGGAAGAACTCCCCGAGCGCGTGCAGAAACCGCTGCAAAAAGCCTTGGACGAAACAGCCCACTTTGAAGGCCGCCAGCTAAACGTGGCCCTCAACTACGGCTCACGCACTGAAGTGCTGGACGCCGTGCGCGCCTACGCTGAAGCGGTTGCTGAAGGCCGGGAAGACCCGCGCCGCCTGGACTGGCCTCATTTCGAACGTTATCTTTACACCCACGGCATTCCTGATCCGGACCTACTAATCCGCACCTCGGGTGAGAGCCGTATTTCCAATTTTCTGCTCATGCAATGCGCCTATTCGGAATTGTATTTTAGCCCAGTGTTCTGGCCGGAGTTCGGTCGTGAACACTTTTTGGAAGCCGTTGAGTGCTACCGTCAACGCGAGCGCCGCTTCGGTAAAACCGGCGAGCAGGTCCAAAAGGCCCCCAGTCACGCAATCGCGAACTCGTGAAGCAGCGCATCATTTCCACGGTGGCCTTGTGGGCCGCTATCATTGCCGTAGTCGCGCTCTTCCGTAGTTGGGGAGGCATCGCCCTGCTGGCAGCCGTTACCGCTCTCGCCCAAATCGAGCTCTACAACATGCTCGAATACGGCGGTAAAGCGCGGCCCATGAAGATACTCGGCGTTACGCTGGGTGTTGGTGTGATCCTGGCCCCCCATTTCCTGCCAACCACCGGCGCAATGGAGGTCCCGATCATCGCGGTGATGATCCTCTCACTCACCCTCCTGAAAAACAACAAGGTTGGGCAGACGTTTTTGCCGACCCTTTTCCCGCTGGTCTACTTGGCATTCCTGCTGCAATTCTATGGCCTGATTCTGGTCCAGTGGGGCTCGCTGTTCCTCCCGATCTGGGTCATTGCGGTCGCAAAATTCTCCGATGTGGGTGGCCTGCTGGTAGGCAAAAACTTTGGCCGCACCAAGCTCGCCCCCGAAATCAGCCCCGGAAAGACCATCGAAGGCGCGGCCGGCGGTGTGCTCAGCTCGGCGATTGTTGGCGTGGTCCTCGCACTCATTTTCACCAAACTCACTCCGTTTGATATGCCCATCATCAAGACCGCCTTCGCCGCGGCGGTGATCGGTGTGGTGGCCATAGTAAGCGATCTAATCGAATCCCAGCTCAAGCGCTGGGCGGCGCTGAAAGACTCCGGCTCCATCATCCCGGGCATCGGCGGCGCTTTTGACCTAATCGACAGCATGGTCCTCTGCGGCCCCGTAGCGTTCCTGCTCTTCAAGTATCTTTATTAAATGGCCGTAAAAAGGCACAGTAACCGCAAAAACAACCACGCCTCCTTTTTGTGAATCTTGAGCTTTTTCACGGCTATATTCCTCTCCTCGATTCTACTACGACTAACTGACTAATGACTCCGAAAAACCTCGTCCTGCTCGGCGCAACTGGCTCCATTGGCGAAAGCACCCGCCGCGTAGTCGCAAAGCATCCGGATAAACTGAACATCGTTGGCATTGCGGGGCGCACCAGTTGGCGCGAACTCGCGCAGAATGCCCACGAGTTCAACGTGAAGCACGTCGGTATCTTCGACGAGGACGCCTGCAATACGGCGCGCGCCAGCGGCGAGTTTCCCGCCGGCACGGTTTTTCACTGCGGTCTCGAAGGCCTGACCGAGCTGGCTTGCCTCGAAGAAGCCAACCTGGTCGTCGCCGCCATCGTCGGCACGCTCTCGCTTAAGCCCACCCTCGCGGCAATTGAGTGCGGCAAAGACATCGCGCTGGCGAGCAAGGAAATCCTCGTTATGGCCGGCAAGGTCGTGATGGCTGCTGCCAAGGCCAAAGGCGTGCAAATCCTGCCGATGGACAGCGAGCACAACGCCATTTTCCAATGCTTGCAAGGCGAGCGCGACGTCGACGTCCACAAGCTCATCCTGACCGCCTCCGGGGGACCGTTCCGCGACTTCACCGCCGCGCAGATGCAGGGCATCACCAAGGCCGACGCCCTCAAGCACCCGAATTGGGACATGGGCCCAAAGATCACGATCGACTCCTCCACCATGGCCAACAAAGGCCTGGAAGTCATCGAAGCCCACTGGCTTTTTGGCAAGGGCCGTGAGCAGATCGACGTCGTCGTCCACCCGCAAAGCATCGTCCATTCGATGGTGCACTACGTTGACGGTTCCATCATCGCGCAGCTCTCGCCGCCGGTCATGACTTTCGCGATCCAGCACGTGCTGCTCTATCCGGGGCGCGCGGACGGCGTGGACGGCTCCCTCGACTTCAGCCAGCTCCTCACCCTCGATTTCCGACCGCCCAACTACGAGTTGTTCCCTTGCCTGCGATTGGCAATGGAAGCCATGGCCGCCGAAGGTGTGGCCCCGGCCGTCTTCAATGCGGCCAACGAAGTGGCGGTAGACGCATTCCTCGGCGACCGTATCGGCTACCTCGACATCGCCAAGGTAATCGAAGAAACCCTGGCCGCCGTTCCCGCCTGCGACCCCGATGGCCTAGATCCCATCCTCGACGCCGACGCCATGGCCCGCCGCCTCGCCGCCGAAACCGCCAGCAAAATCTCTGGCGTCATGGCCTAAATTTGCCTCACGCAAAAGGTAGGGAGGCTTGGCCTCAAGCCTCCGCCCACCACGAAAAGGTACGGCGCAGCCTCCAGGCAAGCCGCCCCATTACGCATGGCGCATCCAACGTAACGGCTTGCCTGAAGGCTGCGCCCTACCTGTTGTGTGACGTAACGGCTTGCCTGGAGGCTGCGCCCTACCCACCACAACGGCATAAAAAAGCCGGGCGCATGAACGCCCGGCTTGGTAAAAACGTAACTGCGAAAGCGCCTTACTTCTTTTTCTTCGCAGCCTTCTTGGTCGCGGGGGAAGCAGCTTTCTTCACGTCCTTTTTGACAACGGACTTCGCTGCCTTCTTAGTCGTGACCTTGGGCGTTTCGACCGTCTTGACGACTTTCTTCGGCTCAGTCTTAACAACGACCTTCTTGGCAGCCTGAACGCTTTCAGCCTGTGCCGGGCCTTGCTTCAGGGCTTCCGTTGCCTGCTTGGCTTCGGCTTGCACAGCCTTGATGTCTTCGGCGACCCTGGACTCAATTGTCTTGGCAGGCGCAGCCGCTTTCTTCGGCGCTTCTGCCTTCGCTGGAGTCGTTGCCTTCTTCGCGGCAGGCTTGGCTGCTTCGACCTTCACCGGCGCTTCGACAACTGCCTGCGGGGCCGGAGCATTGAATGCATCCGCGATTGCGTCCAACTGTGGCGGCAATTGCAGCGGATTTTCGCCAACGATGCGGTCGCGAACCAGATAGGCACTGCCCGTCCACTCGCGCAGAACGAGCGCTGGATAAAAGCTGCCCTGAGGATACGTGCAGTTGCTGCCGAACTCGACCGGAGCCGTCACTTCGCCACCTGGAGTCGCGAGATACTCGATGCCACCGAGGTGGAAATCGTTGCCGGTGAAACCGTTTTGGTCGGCCAATGCCCAGAGCTCGACTACCAGCGAGCCGCTGACGAAGTCCGCCGAGCGCGGGTTGCTGATTGCAGCGACTGAGGCCGTGAAGCCATCAGCAGTCAAGCGGGCAGCGGCGGGCTGAACCAACTGCGGGTGATAGAAATCGATCAGGTCGGGCATGACGACGAGGTCATCGTACCAGCCAATCGCACCGGCGCGGGCAACCGTCACCACGATGGTGTGCAGGCCACGGACGCTGTCCACGAGGTTGGCATCGAGCGTAATATACTCGAGGTAGTAACCGCCATTCAGCGTCTGGGCTTCGGCTTCGCCCAGGAGGACGCCGCTGAGTTGATCGCCGCTGGGAACGCCGCCAAGCGCCCAGATTTGCAGACGAGGCGTCGCGGCCTCGCCGTTGTTGTCCAAGCGACCGATATACAGGGTCGCGAAGTCACCGTTGAAGGTGACGCTTGTGTGGCCGCCAAACTGGAAGGCAGGCTCAGGTGATTTCAGGCTTTGGGTGATCATCGGGTTTCGGTTTTTAAATCGCTATCGCCATCGAAATCGCTACCGCAAACCGATTTGCGAGGCGACTTGGATAGCGATTCCGATAACGATAGCGATAGCGAGGGTCTTAGCGCATCCCGAGCAGGTGCTCATAATCACCTATTCGGCAGGCTAGAATTAATACAGGTTGAAAGTTTGTGGTTCGCGCAGGTCGAGCGTCATTGGGTAATCCGCAGAAACCTTGTCGCGGTAAATTCTCTTTTGAGGTCCGGGCGAGTGACCGATGGGCTCAAAACGCTCCAGACGGCGGCTTTCGGCCGCGAGGGCATTGACCGGGAAGTCGTCGTAACCGCGACCACCCGGGTGGGTCACGTGGTAACGGCAACCACCGAGTGCGGTGTTATTCCAGGTATCAATCAGGTCGAACGACAACGGCGAATCGATGGTGATCGTTGGGTGCAGCGCCGACGGCGGCTGCCAAGCGCGGAAGCGGACACCGGCCACGTATTCGCCCTCCACCCCGGTCGGCGTCAGCGGCACACGGTAGCCGTTACAATACAGCGCGTAGCGGTCGGCAATAAAGCCCTCCACCTTCACTTCGATGCGCTCGACGGAGGAGTCCACATAACGCGCAGTGCCGATTGCGGACGTTTCCTCACCCAAGGTCAACCAAGGCTCCAACGCCTCGCGCAGTTCGATCCGCATACCCTTGAAATGCGCTTCACCAAACTTCGGGAAACGGAACTCAAAGTGCGGCGCAAACCACTCGATATCGAACGGCATGCCCCAGTCACTGAGGTCCTTCATGATGTCGTCGAAATCACGGAAGTTGAAGTGCGGCAGCATCCAGCGGTCGTGCAACTGCGTTCCCCAGCGCACGAGGCGCTGCGGCTCGTAAGGATGCTCCCAGAAGCGGTTGATGAACGCCCGAAGCAGCAGGTGCTGCGTCAGCGACATCTGCGCATGCGGCGGCATTTCAAAGCCACGCATTTCCAGCAAGCCAAGACGTCCCGTAAAGCTGTCCGGCGAGTAAAGCTTATCGATGCAGAACTCGGCCCGGTGGGTGTTACCGGTGAGGTCCGTCAGCAGGTTGCGGAAAATGCGATCCACCAGCCAGGGCTTGGCCTCGCCGCCATCCTTGAGCTGGGCGTCGAGCTCGCGCATCGCGATCTCCATCTCGTAGAGGCTGTCATTACGGGCTTCATCAATCCGTGGTGCCTGGGAGGTCGGCCCGATAAACTTGCCACTGAACACATACGAGAGCGACGGATGCTGATGCCAGTAAGCGATCAGCGAGGAAAGCAGCTTCGGGTTGCGCAAGACCGGGCTGTCGCTCGGTTGAGCGCCCCCGATGACGATGTGGTTACCGCCACCCGTGCCGCTGTGCGCGCCATCCTGGTCGAACTTGTTCGCACCCAGGCGGCACTTCCAGGCCGCATCGTAGATAAACTCGGTCTTCTCAACGAGGTGCTCCCACGTTTCGGAGGGCTGCACGTTGACCTCGATCACACCGGGGTCCGGCGTCACCTTGATTTGCTCCAGACGCGAGTCCAGCGGCGGCAGGTAACCTTCGATGATGACGGGGATATTTAACTCACCCGCGGTGGCTTCGATGGCGGCCAACAGGTCGATGTAGTCCTCCACTGAAGGAACCGGCGGCATGAAGACGAACATGTTGCCCTCACGTGGCTCGACGCACATTGCGGTGCGCACGATCCACGGCGCGGTGGTGTTGTCCAGCGGCGTGGTATCCGGGCGACGCATGAGCTCGGGACGCGGACGCATGTGGACCGGGATTTCCCAGTCGCTGAGGCCGTCAGTGCCCTCGCCACTGCGTGGCTTACCGTAGCGGCGCATGTAGTCGCGCCACGGGTCAAATCGGTCGTCATCGCGAGAACCCCGGCCTGCACCAGCCCCACCCTGCCCGGCGGCGGGATCACCCCGACGGTACTGGCTGGCGAGTGCATCATAATCCGGCAACGGTGGTGCATCGTAGGGCACAGGGCTTTCACCAAGGTAACGGTAATCCGTTGGCGCTTGCCAAGGCAAGGAATCCAGCGGCAAACGCAGCCCCATCGGCGAATCACCAGGGATCAGGAACATCGTTTCCGGACGCAGGAACCACGGGCCCGTCAACCACGCGTAACGGCCGTTCACCCAGCCGCGCTCAATCGGCAAGGCGCAACCGATAACTTTGTCCAGCCCCTGCTCAAAAATCTTAGCCAGGCGAACACGCTCTTCCTCGTTCTCCAGCTTACAATCGAGCGGATTGACGTTGGTTGGCAGACGGCGTTCGCGCCAGAGGTAATACCAATTATCCTCGTAACCATTCATCGCCATCTGCGGGTCCAGGTCCAGCTTACCGCAAAGCGTATCCATGAACCGGCGGGCGTCGTTTTCGTCGACACCGTAGTCCTTGCGCAAGTCGGCGAGGAGCTTCGGGTCTTTCCAAATCGTCTGCCCGTCTTTGCGCCAGATACAGGCATAAGCCCAGCGCGGGAGTGATTCGCTCGGATACCATTTTCCCTGTCCGTAGTGCAGGAAGCCGCCCGTGCCATATTTGCCGAAGAGCCGCTTAAGCAGGTCTTCAGATTTGTCGCGCTTATCCAGGCCGACGGCAGCAATGGTCCACTCCGGGCTTTCGAAATCATCGATGGAGACAAAAGTCGGCTCGCCGCCCATGGTCATGCGGACGCCCTTCTTGTCCATGTCGGCATCGATCTCATGGCCGAG
>JBNNDZ010000352.1:0-5808 GCA_050285865.1 Puniceicoccales bacterium | reverse complement strand
CGTTTAAATGAATTCTAACCCGTGAGCCATTGCCTTCCGAAATATCTGCTCCAAGTCGTTGAAACATCGCTTCAATTTCACGCCAAGGGATGTCTGAGCGCTCCGGCTTCGACATCACCTTTTGGAAAGTGATATGATGCTTCTTAGACATGCTGATTTGGTGGCAAAAAGTGCCA
Source organism: Puniceicoccales bacterium (assembly GCA_050285865.1). Lineage (GTDB taxonomy): Bacteria > Verrucomicrobiota > Verrucomicrobiia > Opitutales > Cerasicoccaceae > Cerasicoccus. Next base: position 5,632 of record JBNNDZ010000352.1, on the reverse strand, counting down.
CTATGTCAATCGAATTTGGTCGCTTACCCATCACCCCGCCAGCAGCCCGGCGCGTCGCAGGAGGGCGTCGCTGTCCGGGTCGCGGCCGAGAAAGGCGCGGAAGAGCGCTTCTGGCGGCTCGCTGTTGCCCTTTTCGAGGATGCATTTGCGGTAGGCGCGGCCGGTTTCACGGTTGAGGACGCCGTCCTTCTGGAAGCGGGTGAAGGCGTCGGCTTCGAGGACCTCGGCCCACTTGTAAGAGTAGTAGCCGCAGGCGTAGCCGGTCGGGTGAGCAAAGAGGTGCGTGAAGCGGCGAATGATCGACGGTGGCTTCGTGTTGTAGGTGGCAACGTAGCCCGCGAGGATCTCGTCAATGAGTGCATCGAGGTCGCGCTCACCGGCGTCGGTGGCGTGGTTGATGTGCAAGTCCAGGTCCATCTTACCGAAGGACAGCTGGCGCATCGTGGCGCAGCCCTGCAGGTAGTTGCGGGCCGCGAGCATCTTTTTGAAAAGGTCGTCGGGAATGGTTTCGTCACTGGCGTAGTGGCGGGCAAAGAGGTCCAGCGCTTCGCGTTCCCAGCACCAGTTTTCCATGATCTGCGATGGCAGTTCGACGAAGTCCCAGGCGACGTTGGTGCCGTTGAGGGAGCGAATTTCCACGCGGCCGAGCAGGTGATGAATCAGGTGACCGAACTCGTGGAAAATGGTTTCCACTTCGCGGTGCGTCATCAGCGCGGGCTTGTCGCGGGTGGGCTTGGTCATGTTACCCGCCATCAGTCCCAAGTGCGGCTTGAATGAGCCGTCCTTTTGCGGGCCACCGGTGCGCAGGGAGTTCATCCATGCGCCACTGCGCTTGGACTCGCGCGGGAACCAGTCCGCGTAAAATGAACCCAGATGCGTATTGTCGTCATCGAGCAGGTCGTAGAAGCGCACATCGGAATGCCAGACTTCGACCGGATCGTTGTCACCCGGTTCTTCCGCGCGCCGCTCCTCGCCCGTTTTGGGGTCGCGGTAAATGGTGCTGCGTTTGACAATGTTCACGCCGAACAGGCGCTCGACCAGGGCAAATAGGCCGTCGATGACATGATGAATCGGGAAGAACGGGCGGAGTTCTTCTTCGTCAAAAGCGAACTCGGCCTGGCGGCGTTTTTCGGCCCAGTAGCCGAATTGCCAGGGTTCCAGCAAATCCTCGGGTTGGCCACCGGTTTGCTCGGCTTTATAGGCCTGCACTTCGCCGATTTCGCGGCGGAAGGCGTTGGCCACTTTGTCGTGCAAGGTTTCCACGAATTCCAGCGCTTTGGGGCCAGATTTCACCATGCGGCGGGCGAGAGTCAGTTCGGCAAAGTTCTCGCGACCCAACAGCTCGGCCTTGCGCTGGCGCAATTTAAGGATTTCGCCGACCAGCGGTGTATTGTCGTGCGGTTCATTGCGGCCAATGGTTGAGGCGGCTTCCCAGACTTTGCGACGCAGGTCATCGCTGTCGGCATATTGCATAACGGGCATCAGCGAGGGGCCATGCAGGGTGAAGCGCCACATCGGGGCTTCCTCGGTGCCGTGACCTTTCTCCAGTGCGCTTTCGCGGGCAGCTTCCCTGGCACTTTCGGGAAGTCCGGCGAGCTGGGATTCATCGTCGATAATGAGTTCCCACGCATTGGTGGAATCGAGCTCGTTCTCGCCAAAGTCCTTGGTCAGGCGGGTGAGCTTGTTGTTGATTTCCTCCAGCTCCTTTTTGCGCTCGGGCGGGAGGTTGGCTCCGCTTTCCTCGAAGTCGAGCAGGGTCTCGCTGACAAGTCGTGCGCGTGCCCCGGTGAGTGCTTTGGTGGCGGGCTTTTCGGCGACGGCCTTCACGACGTTCCACAGGTCTTCGTTGAGCGAGATGCGGGTGTAGAACTCGGTGACCTTGGGCTGCATGGCCGAGTAGGCTTCGCGGAGTGGCTTACTGTCGCAAACGCTGGTCAGGTGGTCGGCGTAGCCCCATGCGCGGCCCAGCTCTTCCGTGGCGTCCTCCAGTGCCAGGATGGTGGACTCGAAATCCGCATCCTCCGGCGACTGCGCGGCAATGGCGTCAATGCGCGCTTGAGCGTCTTTCAACGCCTTGGAAATGTCCTCTTCGATCGCGGAGGGCTCCAGTGCGCTCCAGGCAACGTGAAAACTGGGGTCGAGGAATGGGTTTGGCTCGTCGCTCATTACCGCTAACAAGACATCAATCGCGGGTTTGAAGTCAATCGCCTATACTCATTGCGGCAATCAGGTTACTTAATCGTTTCTCGGATTGCGAATTGTTGCGGTTGGCGTCGGGGAGGAGCAATCAGCAAAGCAAACCAATCGTTTGTAGCGGACGACGAGGAATGTGAGTATGATTCAAGCCAGTGAGGCGCCGTTTGATCGAAGTGCTCAAGCAAACGTCCGACAACGTTATCGGAGCTCAGTTGTCAGTCGATTATGATTTCACTTATAAGAACGCGGGTTGAGCCTTCAGCGCGTTTGAATTGGACTTTGATATAGCGCAGCTCTTTACCGATTTTAAACGTGGCAGTGTGCGCTTCTCGCTCTTCTTTGGGCGGGACGGCGAAAGAAGAGAGTAACGTTAAGTTGTTTTCGGTAATTCCCCCATACAAATCGATTTCGGATAGTGAATAATTTTTACCGCTAAAGTAGATGACATCCATTTGGGTGATGGGCGCAACTTCTTCCAAATCGACCAAAACCTCAACATCTCCTTGGTATTCAATGCTATCCAGGCTGATGCTCTCTGATTTTCCATCAAAGAGTTTAACGGGTGGGTCTAAATCCGGGTGCGCCTTCGCCGATGGAACCGAGGTTGTGTATTTGGTAAAGCGATCTCGATCCAATGCGAGGTACAGCTCTGTATCGTATCCGAGACGAGTAAGGCTATCTCCAAAGCAAACCACTCTTTCAGGCTTTGGTTTGTGGTTCGCCAAGTGGGAAGCGATGGTGTCTCCCAGCAGTTTCTTGCCAGCTGGCGCCAAGTGGACTCCATCGGGAACCACGATGGGCACGTCCGGTGAGTCTTGGAGGTGCTTTTGGGCTACTTTGGCAAAATCGATCAGTGGCGTATTTGTCTCTTTAGCGACCTCGCGAATAACGGGGTTATAGGAATCGATAATGGCATTCGCCCCGCCGCGATCGAGATAAAAACTTTGCAGCTTGTCTGGATGCCGTTCGTACAAAGGCTCTGGGATAACGGGATGTACGGTAACGAGGAATGGCTCGATGCCGTTTGCTTTGGAGCGCACGACCATCTCCGTGAGATTTTGCCTAAACGAGTCTAAGGGAACAGAAGCTTTATCGTTTATGGAATCGTTCATTCCGAAGAAGATAATCACTGTATCCGGGGCGATTTCCAATACTTCACTATCAAATCGGGCAAGCCCTTGAGTCGTGTTGTTTCCACCACGGCCTGCATTATATAAGTGCAAATTACTGAAGTCAGCAGCTTGGACGGTTTGCAGGCACAACAGGAGCGACAAAGTTACGGTTTGTAGGGGCATTGAGAATACGGTATGTTTGATTAGCAGGACGTGAAAAGGATAAAACTTTTATTTTAGGGCAGGCTTTTATCTTAACATTTCTTCCTGCAATACTTCGTGCCGGTTTGGGGGCATGGCTCTGATTACCTTTATCAGCTGCCGTAATCCTTGAGCATGGGAGGACAATTCCTCTTTGCCATTGAGTGAGGTTCGGTGCATCATGTTGGCATGAAAATCAACGCCCTGCGATACCGTGAGTTTGGCGCGCCAGCCGACGTGCTGGCCCTGGAAACCATCGAATTAACGAACCCCGGTCCCGGTGAGGCTCTGGTAGCTTTACGGGCAGGCGTTATTCACCCCTCGGACATGGGGTTGATCGGTGGCTCCTACGGTAAACGTCGCGAATTACCTGCTGTGGCTGGTCGTGAAGGTGTGGGTGAGGTGCTGGCGCTGGGGCCCGGCGTGAAGCGGCTCAAGGTTGGTGATCGCGTGCGTTTGCCCGAAGAGGCGGTCTTTCAGGACGCGGTTTGCTGGGATGCTGAGGAGTTAGAAATCGCCCCGAAAGACATTCCCTTGGAGCAGGCCTGCATGGCCTTTATCAATCCGCCCACTGCTTATCGCTTGCTGGAGGATTTTGCGGACCTCGGCCCCGGCGACTGGATCATTCAAAATGCGGCGAACTCCGCCGTTGGTCAGTGTGTAATCGCGCTGGCGAAGGCACGGGGGATTCGCACGATCAATATCGTCCGCGACGTGGAGCGCTGGCAGAAGCCGTTGGAGTTGATCGGGGCCAATGCGGTGCTTGCCGATGACAGTGATTTCTTCAAGGAAATCGCCGATGTCGCGGGCGACAACAAACCGAAGCTCGGTCTCAATTCAATTGGAGGCGACAGCGTGATCAAGATTGTCCGCTCGATGGCGGAGTCGGGCGTTGTGGTCACCTTTGGCGGAATGGTGGGCGACAAGGTGCGTTTCCCGACGCGGAATTTGATCTTCGACGATGTCCACCTGTGCGGCTTCTGGATGGACCGCTGGGTCCGCAAGCACGATGCCCGCGCGCGCGGCGAAATGCAGCACGAGGTCCATGACTTGATCCGTGAGGGCGTGTTCGAAACCCAGGTGGCGGATCGCTTTCCTTTAGAGGAAGGTGTCGAGGCATTTAAGGCCGCATTGGAAGGCGGGCGCGACGGCAAGATTTTGATTACTGGCGATTTTCAGTTGTAAGGGCGGCATGGCCCCGCGTTTGATGGCGGGATGAGCAACGGCCCATCGCTGCAAAGCATCACGATCGACCCCGCAGGCAAACCCTTGCGCTGGCGCTTGCTGCTGCCACCCAATCTCCCCCAATGCGCCCCGAAAGACCGCATTCCGGTGAAGCTGGAGGCGCAACTTGGCAACGAGGTCGTCCCGCCGGAGCGTCTTTCCAAGACGGATGCCTACTGGGCTGAGCCTCCGCATCTGTTCGCTGCATTGCTCCTGGAAAGCTGGAATGGCGGGAAGCTGGCGGGTATGCTTCAGTTGACCCGCGATCAGCTGAGTCAGGTTTTGCAGCCACTGACGAACGAGGACGCGGTGTTCTCCTTTCGCTCGCCGAAGCAACCGATGGCGTGGGTCGACGGGCAATTGCCGGACGTTCATCCGCACCTCGTCGCGCCTAAAAAAGCAGCGCCCGCGCCGCCGTCTGCTGCGCCTAAAAAGAAGGCCCCGGCGAGCTTCTTTCGCGAAGTGGAAAAAGATCTCGCGCCGATGCAGGTGGACGGCTCGATGCAATACCTGGCCATCACCTTGCCCTCGCGCGAAAGTGCTGTTTACGAAGAAGCCTTGGAGCTGGTTAAGCATCATGGCTTCAAGCTGGAGCCCTCCAACCGCAAGTGGTGGCTGCGTGATCGGCACAAAACGCTCCTCTTTCTTGCCGAAAACCGGGAGCGCTTGCGAACGCATTTTCGGGCACGCTTCACGGACAATTTCAACCAGCGCACCGCCAAGCTGAAATCCGTTGAGGCGCGCATTCATGTGCGAGAGGATGGGGACGACTTCATTGCTGAAGCAGAACTGTCCGCGCCTGGCGTCGACTCGGAAAAAATCGCGCAGGCTTTGACGAAAGGTCAGCCCTATATCGAGGGCGAACGCGGGGTGTTCCTGCTCAGATCGGAAGAGCGTCG